>NZ_JBEYXD010000045.1:0-72429 GCF_040644975.1 Streptomyces sp. NPDC046900
CGACCCCAGATGCGCGCCGACCAGACGTAACACCTGCTCGTCGTCCGGCGTGAGGCCCTTGATGCGGGTGCGGATCGCCACGCCGGACGGGCCGACGGCCACGAAGGGCGCAGCGATCGTGCGCAGCGACTCACCACGCATCGATGTACCCCCCTCCACAACGCTTGATCAGCAACAGGAAGAACGCTACCGGCCGACACTGACATTCAGTGCCCGCCAGCGTCGTGCGCGCGCTGCAACACCACGAACCAGTACACACTCACGCACACTCCTGCACACCCGAAACCGAACAGCTCCCAACCCCCGCCCTTACAAAGCCGGGGGCAGGAGGGCCCGGGCAGTCACGATCTGTCGAGGGACGCGTACGCGTGGCCCACGGGCCTCGAGATGCCGGCGACCGAGGCGGTTCGCCAGAGCTGGGCGAAGACCGTCATCGCTGTGCCTGTCAGGGCTCGTGCCGGCGGTGAGGTCATCGAGCGCCAGCGCTTTGAAGTCCTCATCCGTGCAGAGGGCGTCCCCAACGCCGTGGCCCTCACCGAGATCACGGCCATGCCGCGTGGGACCAAGCTGCCCCCTTGGGGCGCCCACGTGGTCCCGCACTCCCTGCGCCCGCCCCCGCCCCTCCTTTCGCATGCGGCGCCGGGCCCGGCCCCCCACCGAAAGAGGGGGGCCGGACCCGGCGCATCAAGGATCACAAGCACAGCCGGTCGCCTCCGGCCTCCTGCCGCCGGGCATGGGCGGGAGTGAGGGCGCCGCCGGTGCGGTGCAGTCTTTCTCCCTCGACGTCGATGTCCGGCAAGAGGGCGCCAAGCCACTTCGGCAGCCACCAGGCCGCCCGGCCCAGCAGGGCCAGGACGGCCGGCACGATCGCCATGCGAACGACGAAGGCGTCCAGCAGGACCGCGACCGCGAGCCCGAGACCGACCAACTTCATCGACTGATCGCCCGAGGCGATGAAGCTGCCGAAGACGGCCGTCATGATGAGGGCCGCCGCACTCACCACGCGTCCCCCGTGACGGAAGCCGGTCACGATCGCCTCATGCGGACTCTGCCCTGCCGCGTATGCCTCACGCATCCGCGTGACGAGGAAGACCTCGTAGTCCATGGCGAGTCCGAAGACGATACCGACCATGAGGATCGGCATGGTGCTCGTGATCGGTCCCTTCTGGTCGACGCCGAGGACGTCGGCCAGCCACCCCCACTGGAAGACCGCGACGAGTGCTCCGAGCGAGGCCCCGATCGACAGCAGGAAACCCACGGCGGCCTTGAGTGGCACCAGCACGGACCGGAACACCAGCATCAGCAACACGAACGCCAGACCGACCGTGATCCCCAGATAGGGCAGCAGTGCCCCGCTGACCTTCCGGGAGAAGTCGACCTTCATACCGGTCAGCCCCGTCACCATGGTGCGGGCACCCGTCACGTGCTGCAGGTCGGCGCTGGAGGCGCGGATGGCGTGCACCAGGTTCTCCGTCTGCGCACTGCCCGGCTTGGTACTCGGCACCACGGTCACGACCGCGGTGTCATGTGCCGCGTTGAAGGCGGCGGGACCGACCGCCGCAACCCCAGGAAGTGCCCTCACCGTCGAGGTGACCTTCCGGGCGGCGCGGGTGGCGTTCTTGCCGCCCTTGGCATCGACCACGACCGTGAGCGGGCCGTTGATGCCCGGGCCGAACCCGGCCGACAGCATGTCGTACGCCTTACGCTGCGTGGTATTGGTCGCCATGGCCCCCTCATCGGGCATCCCCAGCTTCAAAGAAGCCGCCGGTACGGCCAGCACGCCCAAACCGATCACCGACACCACCATCACCATCAGTGGCCGCCGCAGCACGAAACGCGCCCAGCGCGCCCCCACGGTCGGCTTCCCGGACGCTCTGCCCGCCGGCCTCTTGCGGGCACGCCGCCCCACGATCCGCTTGCCCGCCATGGCCAGCAGCGCCGGCAGCAGGGTCAGGGCGAGCACCACGGCCAGGGCGACCGTTCCCGCCGCGGCCAGGCCCATCTTCGTCAGCACCGGCAGACCCACCACCGACAGGCCCGCCAAAGCGATCACCACCGTCAGACCCGCGAAGACGACCGCCGAGCCGGCCGTGGCCACGGCCCGGCCGGCCGCCTCCTCCCGCTCACGGCCCTCGGCCAGTTCGGTCCGGTAGCGGGTCACGATGAACAGGGCGTAGTCGACCCCGACCGCCAGACCGAGCATCAACGCCAACGTGGACGTCTGATCGCCCAGATCCAGGGGGTTGGCCAGGGCGCCGATCACAGAAACACCGATGCCCACGCCCAGCAGTGCGGTGACCAGGGGCAGGCCGGCGGCCACCAGCGACCCGAAAGTGATCACAAGGACCACCGCGGCGATCGCCATGCCCACCACCTCCATGCCCGAACCCCCGTCCTCCGCCTGCACGGCGCTGCCCCCCACCTCAACGGCCAATCCCCCGCCGCGGGCCTTCTCCACCGTGTGCACCAGGGACGTCTTGGACTGCTCGCTCAACGCCACCGCCCTGGCCTTGTAGGCCACCGGCGCGTACGCGGTCGTACGGTCCTTGCTGACCGTGTGGGCGATGAACGGGTCGGCGACGGAGGCCACCTGCGGGGAACTCTTCTTCAGCGCAGCGACCGTCGCCTCGATCCGCGCCCGGTTCGCCCGCTCGGTCACCCGATGCCCCACCGGTACCCGAAACACCACCCGCGCCGACGCGCTCTCCACGTCCATACCGGGAAAGCGTTCCTTCAGCACATCCACGGCCCGCTGGGCCTCCGTCCCCGGCAGCGCAAACGAACTCGGGACGGCAGGGGCCGCCGTGGACGCCGCGACACCGGCCGCAACCAGGAGCACCAGCCACGCAACGGCCACACCGAACCGGTGCCGAAAGGCGAATCTGCCCAGTCTGTAAAGGAATGTAGCCACGCGGCCGTGCTCCGCTCGAAGTCGATGCTACTCAAGAAGGGGGAAATGCCCTGGTCAGGACACCAGTCCAGTCTTGAGCCGCCCCACGCCAGCCTCGTCCGCACCCGTGACGAACTTCCACCTCAGCCGCAAGGATGAACCGCGCCGGCACTCATCCCACCAGCCGACAACACCTTGACCCACGCCCTGGGGCCCGGCGCACCACAACAGCGGCCACCGCGACGAGCCCGCACAACATCACCCCGCCATCCCATCCCCAGCAGGGGCACGCCACCCGCACCCGGCCACCACCGGCTCGGACTGCCACACGGTCAGCGCCCGCACCGCCCACCACCGCTTCCTCGCGAACTCCACGATGCGGCCCAGGTACATCACAGCGATGACCGTGTACGCGGCCCGGCCGGGAGGTCGCCGAACAAAAACGGTCCGGCCGCCCGCATGGACGGCCAGGGAGGCGCCGGGTACGCGGTACAGCGGACGGCAGTCTCGCCGCAGGCCCGCACCCTCACCTCGTCTTCCGCGACCAATCCGGTGTGGCGACCGCCCACCATCGCCGCCACGGCGTTGGCCAGGGCGAACAGGTCGCCGACCGCGGCGGGCGCCGGCAGCCCGAACGCCGCGCTCGCCATGGTCTTCACGCTCGTCGAGTCCGCCCAGTAGCGGTGGCGGGCCGTGAACGCACCCCACCTCGTCGCCCGTCCGCGCTGGGGCCCGCTTCGAACGCGGCTGCCTCGCCGAACAACCCGAAGCCCACGCAGCCTGACACAGGTCAACTAAGTGGTCTGCGTCGTAAGTTCTTCGGGGGTTGACTCCGGAGCCGGTCGTGGGTGTGCGCTATCAGCTGTCGAGAGCGGTGAGGTGGAGTCGGCAGGCGCAGTCGAGTGCGTCCTCTGGGGTGCCGCTGCCGGCGGGCAGGAGGGCGTCCTGGTAGCGGTCGCTGCCGGCGTCGTACAGGACGAAGCCCCACCGGCTCGCGGTGCCGCGGTAGCGCAGGCGCATCAGCTTGAGGCTCCCGCCGTCGGCCGGTTCGCCCGCCACATAGGCGAACTGGTCCCGGTGGCGGATGCGCAGGCCGGTCAGCTGCGGCCAGGCGCTATGTACGGCACGGATGCCGCTTCGGGAAGCCCCGTCTGGCGCCGTGGGCACGTCGAGCGGAGCCGGCGATGGTTGCGCGGGCATGGCGAAGCAGCCGTGGAACCGGCGAGCTGGTGGCCCCGCGGCGCGGCGGTGTGGCTTCGCCTGTGCCTGCCGGGCATCTATGCGGTCGGGGTCCATGGCCGAGGCGGACCGTTATGTCGTGCTGGACACGTCCTTGTCTGCTCGCCGCGGGTCGGTGTCCACCAGGGACTTCAGGCGGTGGTCAGCATGTTCGGGGCGATGCCGAGGTTGCGCTCGAACTCGTCGAAGCGGGTGAAGCCGTCGAAGGCGTCAGGCATGATCAGCATGCTCCACCACTCGCTGACGTGCTCCAGGCTGCGCGCGATAGGGCCACTCCGTGTCTCGGAACTGGTCCGCCGCCTGAGATCACGCTGCCGGGGTCGTGGGCTCGTCGATCACGCTTGCGTCACCGCCGCGGATGGGACTCACGATCCACGCGTTCAGCTCGTGCGGGGTGCCGAGCCTGATCGCGCTCACCTCGTCGAGCCGGGCGAACTGCGCCGGGGTCAGCGTCACGTCCAGCGCGCCCAGGTAGTCGTCGAGCTGCGCGACGCTGCGCGGGCCGATGATCGGCACGTACGCCGTGGCCGCTCGCGCGCCCTGCTGCCGCATCCAGGCGATGGCGACATGGGAGGCCGGCACGCCGAGCTCGGCCGCGACGTCGAGGACGGAGTCGACGATCGCGGTCTTCTGCGCGGTGTCCTCGAAGAACCCGACGGCCTTGAGGTCGCTGATCCTGCCGGTGGCGCCCTGGCGGTACTTGCCGGTCAGCAGACCGCCGCCGAGCGGGCTCCACAGCGCCGCGCCCAGGCCAAGCGCCTGCGCCATTGGCAGCAGCTCCCGCTCGGCGGTGCGGTCGACCAGGCTGTACTCGACCTGGATACCGGCGACCGGTGACCAGCCGCGCAGCTCGGCGATGGCGGCGGCGCGCGACACCCGCCAGGCCGGGAAGTTCGACAGCCCGAAATAGCGGATCTTTCCGGCGCTGACCAGGTCGCCCAGGCCGCGCAGGATCTCCTCCATCGGGGTCAGGCCGTCAGGGGCGTGCACCCAGTACATGTCCAGGTGATCGGTGTTCAGGCGGCGCAGGCTGGCCTCGAGAGCCTGGACCATGTACCGGCGGCTGTTGCCGGTGTTGGAGACGGTCAGCGGTCCGACGCCGTTCATGCTGTACTTGCCCGTCAGCACGAAGTGGTCCCGGTCGGCGCCCAGGAACTCGCCGAGCAGCTTCTCGGATTCGCCGGCCTGATAGTTCTCGGCGGTGTCGATGAGCGTGCCGCCGGCTTCGGCGAACCGGTCGAAGATCTTGCGGGCCTCGGCGGGCTCGGCACCGGGGCCCCAGCCGCCACCGGCGCGCCAGCCGGTGCCGAAATTGGCGGTGCCGAGGCCGTACTCGGACACGCGCAGGCCGTTGTTGCGCCCGAAGGTGGTGTATCGCATGGGTGGACCTCTCCCTAAGACGAGTAAGACGAGTAACTTGCGTTGTGTAGGCAAAGACGCGGTTCTTGGCGCCTATAAGGTGTGTCGGGTCAGCGGGGGACGGTCACGACGATCTTGCCGACCTGGGATCCGGACTCGAGATGACGGTGGGCCCCGACGATGTCCTCCAGCGGGAAGACGGTGTCGATGACCGGTCGCAGGGTTTTGCGGGTAAGGCCGTCAAGGACCCAGTCGACGGCGGCCTTGCGGCGTGTGACGTCGGTGGTGAGCTCGAAGACCTTGTATCCCCGGATGGTCAGGCTCTTGCCGATCAACCCCATCACCGGCAGCGTCGTGGCCTCGCTGCTCAGCGCGCCGTAGACGATCACCATCGCGCCGGGTGCGGCGGCGCCGATCAAGCCCGCCAGGGCAGGTCCTCCCACGGGGTCGAAGATGACGCGGGCGCCGTGGCCGTCGGTGAGCTCGTTCACGCGGGTGACCACGTCTTCCTCGTCCGTGACGATCACTGCCTCGGCGCCTTCGTCCAGGAGTCGCCGGCGCTTGGCGCTGGTGCGGGTCAGTGCCACGGGCCGGGCTCCCACGCTGCGGGCGATCTGGATCGCGGCCAGCCCGACGCTGCTGGAGGCGGCCGGGATGAGCACCGTGTCACCGGCCTTCAGGTCCGCGGTCTCGATGAGGGCGCCGTAGGCGGTCAGGTACGCGCCCCACAGGGCCGCGGCCTGCTCCCAGGACAGGGTGTCGGGGTGCTTGACCACCGCGGTGGCGGGCGCGATGGCCAGCTCGCCGTGGATGGGGTAGTTGATGGGCGTGAGCGTGAAGTAGGGGATCATGCTGACGGCATCGCCGACGGTGAAACCTTCGACGTCCGGGCCGATGGCGTCGACCTCACCGGAGGCCTCCCATCCGATACCGGAGGGAAGCTCCACGAGGTGGTTGTTGCGGAACACCTCATCGGCTCGGTTCACCCCGAGAGCCCGGGTGCGGATGCGGATCTCGCCCTGTCCGGGTTCGCGGACCTCGATGTCGTCCAGGGTCAGGACCTCGGGGCCACCGGTGGCGTGAAATCGGACGATCTTGCTCATGTGAGTGGTCTTGCCTTTCAAGTCTGCGGAACGAAGTGGGAGTTGAGGCTCGGCGGTCGGCCGTCACCTGGTGATCCCGGGCTCCTTGTCGGACTCCAGTTGGGCGGTGCTCTGGTCCGTCGGCGTAGCCGCCCTGCGGCGTCCCAGCGTTCCGGACAGGGCGGTGAGCAGGCCGATGGCCGCGAGCACCGTGACGGTGATCATGGCGGGGGTGAAACCGGCGAGCAGGGCGTCGGGTCCGCTCTTGCCTTCGTTTCCTGCGGTGAGGACCGCGGTGACGATGGCGAGGCCGATTGCGCCGCCGATCTGCATGGAGGTGTTCAGTAGGCCGCCGGCCAGGCCTTGTTCGTGGTCAGGGATTCCCGAGGTGCCCTCGATCTGGAAGGGCGCGAACGCCAGTGTCATGCCGATGCTGATCAGGAGCATGCTGGGCAGCACACCCACGGCGTAGGGGTGGTCCCGGGCGATGGCCAGGAAGAGCGCATAGGCGGCCACGTGCGTGCTGACGCCGGCGATGATGCTGCGCGCGGTGCCGAATCGTGCGATCAGGTGCGGGATACGCGGCGAGGCGAGGGTGACGATGGCGGCGGCGGGAAGGAAGCCGAACGCGGTCTGCAGCGCCGACCACTGCAGCACCTGCTGGAAGTACAGCGTCGCCACGAACTGGAAGCCGACGTAGGCGCCGAAGAACACCGACAGGCCCACGTTGCCACGCACCAGGGAGCTGGAACACAGGATGCCCAGACGGATCAGTGGCTGTGCGCCGCGGAGCTCGATCACCACGAAGGCGGCCAGTAGTGCGGCTGCGAGCCCGAACTGCACCAGAGTGCTCGCCGTGGTCCAGCCCTTCTGCGGCGCGTCGACCACGACGTAGACGAGCAGCAGCATTCCGCCGACCAGGGTGAGTGCGCCGGGCAGGTCGTAGCTGCCGACGGTGCGCGGGCCGTCCTTGGGCAGGACACGGATGGCCGCCGCCAGAGCGATCAGCGCCACGGGCACCGGCAGGAGAAATGTCCAGCGCCAGCCGAGCTCGGTCAGTGCACCGGACAGCACCAGGCCGCTTGAGAAGCCGCTGGCACCCATGAGCGTGTAGATCCCGATCGCCTTGTTGCGGGCTGGCCCCTCGGCGAACGTGGTCGTGATGATGGACAGCGCCGCGGGCAAGGTGAACGCCGCCGACACGCCCTTCAGGAGACGGGCGACGATCAGAAGGTTCCCGTCGTCGACCAGGCCGCCGACCAGCGAGGTCAGGGCGAAGACGGCGACCGCCGTCAGGAAGACGCGGCGGCGGCCGAGGATGTCGGCGGCGCGTCCGCCCAGCAGCAGAAAGCCGCCGTAGCCGAGGACGTAACCGCTGACGATCCACTGCAGTGCGCTTGTGGACAGGCCGAGGTCGGCCTGGATCGAGGGCAGGGCGACACCCACCATGTTCACGTCCAGCGCGTCGAGGAACCCGACGATCGAGACGGTGAGCAGGATCCCCCACAGCCGCGCGTTCCATGCGAGCGAGGACGTGGACAAGGGCGATGGTGCGGAAGGACTCATGCCGGTAGGCTCACATGCTCGTATTTGAAATGCAAGCGCATCTAATGCGTGAACATTAAATGTGTGTGCATGCTACGGTGGTCGCATGGACGCTGGTGACGAGCGGCAATTGGTCAAGGAGTGGCACGATCTCCTGGTTCAGCATGCCGTCGTGTACCAGTCCCTCGAGCGTGAGTTGCAGGCACGGCACGGCATCGGCGTCAGCGAGTTCGAAGCGCTCGAAGCCCTCGCCCGCTCCGAGAACACCCAGTGCCGCGCCCAGAACCTCACTGACGTCGTGCACTTGAGCCAGAGCGCCGCAAGCCGGCTGATCGCCCGAATGGAACGCGACGGCTTCCTCAAGCGCGCCATATGCGAAGCCGACCGCCGCGGCATCCTCGTCGTCCTCACCGACGAGGGCCGCGAGCGTCATATGGAGGCCCAACCCACACGCCGCTCCGTGCTCGCCAGAACACTTCGAGAGACAGACTGACCGCTGCCCGAGTACTAAGTGGTCTGCGTCGTAAGCCCTTCGGGGTTGATCATGCTTCAGGGGTGGCGGAGGATTCTTATGGGTGATCGGCGGTGTGCCAGTCGAGTCTGGCCAGCAGATCGTCCAGGTCGGAGGTGGTGAACTTCCACTGGAACGGCTGTGCCGTGGCGTTGTAGCGGTCTTCGAAGGCTCACCATTTGGATTAGCGAAGCGTAGTGAACCTGTGGCAAGGTGCTGCGCCACGCCCGGCGCCCAGGCGACGTCGGGCACTCTCCTCGGTCGGGTCTTGCGGCCCGGTCGACCAGCGTCCGGAGGGACGTGCCACGCGGGCTGGCGGCTCCTGTCGTTCGGTACCAGGGCACGAAGGCGATTGGCTCCCAAGGCTGAGCAACGCTCAGCCTCGCTAAGCCAATCAGAGACGCTCGGAGCCGGTTCTCGACCTCGTTGAGGTCGGTGAAGTCGTTGGGCGAAGCTACCTTGCGCTGCAAACGCTTCGCCGACCACGCTGTGTCGGTTGCTCGGCGCGTGGTCTACCTCGTCACCGGCGAACGCGCGGACGAATTCGTGCCCGACACACCCTTCACGCCCTGAGAAGTGCCCGGGATTCGGCAAACGAGGCTTGTCGGCGGGCCCCGCATCTCTTCGTCCTCCTTGACGGCGGTCATGTCGACATCGATCACCCCGTCGCCCTGGAAGAGTTCCGACGCCAGGTACGCGGGGCTGCCTGATCGCCCATCGACAACTCGCGTCATTTTATTGGCCGTTGTGAGAGCGATCCGGGATCATGCCATGGCGGAGCCGCATCGGTGTCCCCTGCAAAGGACCGCGCTCCCGTACCGCATGCGGGGAGCGTCTCTGATTGGCTTAGCGAGGCTGAGCGTTGCTCAGCCTTGGGAGCCAATCGCCTTCGTGCCCTGGTACTGAACGACAGGAGCCGCCAGCCCGCGTGGCACGTCCCTCCGGACGCTGGTCGACCGGGCCGCAAGACCCGACCGAGGAGGGTGCCCGACGTCGCCTGGGCGCCGGGCGTGCGCGTAGCACTCTGCCATAGGTTCACTACGCTTCGCTAATCCAACTGGTGAGCCTCGTCCTCACTTGGGTGATCCCGCAGCACGAAGCGAAGGGCACCGTCACGTGCGCCTGATGACCAGCACGGCCACGTCGTCGAGGTGGTCCACCGCGACCGCGGCATCGAGGATCCGGTCAGCAGTCGCGTCGGCGTTCAGCCCGTCGTGGAGGGCCTCGGCGGCCAGTGTTCCGGCCCGCTCCAGTCCCGCGTCCAGCGTCAGGCCCGGCCCTTCGACCACACCGTCGGTGAGCATGACCAGAGCGGCGTCCTCCTCCAGCGTGAAGGTCTCCTCGCGGTACTCGGTGTCGGGCACGATACCCAGGACCGGACCGCCCGGCAGCTCGCGGATGTCGTGGCTGCCGTCCCTGCGTGCGCACAGCACCGGCACATGGCCGGCACTGGTCCCCGTGACCCGACCGCCGTCCGGGTCGAGATGCAGGATGGTGCAGCTGGCGAATCGCACGGGGGCCATCGCGACGAGCAGCTCGTTGGTTCGCGTCAGTACGGTTCCCGGATCCAGTTCCTGGGCGGCGATCGCGCGCATGGACAAGCGCACCTGCCCCATGAAAGCAGCGGCGTCCACGTCGTGCCCCTGGACGTCGCCGATCTCGAGAGTCACCGTACCGTCGGGCATGAGGAAGACGTCGTACCAGTCTCCGCCGATGTCGAGCCCGGCCCGGCTGGGCAGGTAGCGGGCAGCAACCTCCAGGCCCGGGAGATGCTCGGGCAGCGTAGGGAGCATGCTCCGCTGGAGCGCCGTGGCCAGCTCGACGCGAGCCTGCTGCAATCGGATGCGCTTGAGCGCCTGGCCCGCCAAATCGGCCAAAGTACTCATGAGAGCGCGCTCGTTCGGGGACGAGTGGTGCTCGCTGTCGTAGGTCACCCCCCAGGCACCGAGCGGCTGGTCGCCGACCGGGCTAAGGGGGGCGATCGACGTGGCCACATAGGAGCTGAGCCACGGAGCGCCACCTACCTCCGGCCAGCGGCGTATGTATTCCTCCTGATTCGGGATGAACTGCGGCGTGCCGGTTCGGATCGCATCGGTCAGCGGTCCCGGCTCATCCAGCAACAGTCCATGCATGTCGTCGGCCTGCCGCGGATCGACCCTGGCATCGGAGGCGACGCGTAGGCGCCTCGTCCCGCTATCGAAGAGCGCGAGCATGGCGCCTGTGCCGCCGAAGGTCGCGGCAACCCGTGTCAGGACGACCTGCTGCAGTTCCTGCTCCGTGGCGGCGGTGATCAGCGCGGAGGAGAAGGCGGCGATCTCGTCGGCGCGGCGCCGCTCGGTACTCAGCGTGGCCAGCATTTCCTGTCGGTCCTCCTCGAGCCGCGTGTCATCGCGGATCACCCCGAAGACTTGCTCGGGACCGCCATAGCCCAGCTGGATCCGTAGGGTCTGGCAGGCCAGATGGTGCCACCCGCCCCGCTTGGTGAGGAACCGCAAGCTGATCCAGGGGGACTGAGCGGCGGTCGAGTGCATGATCCGTCCCAAGGCCTCCCGGTCATCTGGGTGAACTCGCCGGACCACACTGGACAAGGAGACCGAGGCCTCCGGGAACAGCTCGGCCAGGGCGGGCGCGCCACCCAGCCATTCCAGATCCTGCTCCTGGGGTGAGTACATCCACAGGCCCAGATCTGCAGCCGCGGCCGCCAGCCGGAACGGGATCAGCAGACTGCCCAGGTCGTTGCCCGCGTCCACCGAGTGCACCCACACCAGTCGATTGCCGCCCCCGAGATCCTCCACCGGCCGGGCCTCGACGAGGCTGACCACGGACGCGCTACCCGGCCCCGCGAACAGCAGCACACGCATCGAGACCGTCTTCGTCGTGGCCCCGTGTATCAGGAGAGTCTCGGCCGCGGCCCGCTGGGTTTCGGGCAGCAAGCCAAGGAAGTTATGGCCTACGCACTGCTCCGCCGGCCTGCCCAGTGTCACGGCCATCGAGACGTTGAGGGAGCGGATGGTGCCGTCCAAGGTCAAAAGAGCCGACGGTTCACTTCTCCGAATGAGTTCGTCCAAGGTGTCCATCTGCCGCTCCCTGAGAGGCATCGAGCGATCACCCAAACGATCCTTTCCTAATCGTATTCTGGATGTTTCGGTGCAATCTCCACGTAAAGAGCTCCTGCACCCGCCCTACGCCGCCTCGAGGCCGTCAGACGGGGCAACCGACCCCGCCGGGCCGCGCAAGCTTGCCTGGGCCGTCTCTGAGCTGCACGAAGGTTTACAACGGCGCCCAACGCCGACAACCGTGGACGACTGGATCGCAGGTCACAGCGTTGATCGACGATGAGCTCGTTACGCTTGCCTTCACTTGATAAGTCACAATTGTCGTGTCAGTAGGTCCGCGAGGGCTCACGGTCGGCGCTCGGATTCCCACCGGTGCAGGGGTCACCCGCGGCGCCGGGCTCCGCCCAGGGGCCCATTGGACATCGCAGCAGGGCCGTCGAGGTGCGCGAGGTCTTCCACCACGCCTATGACACCGCCGTCCAGGAACGGGTGGATGGCCCCGACCCAGAGCCTCGCAGCCACACCTCATACGTCTCGTTCGGTGGTAATGAGTCCCGCACGACTGAGGAGGCCTCCGCCATGAATATCCCCACGTTGACAGAACTTCTGCGGGAGACCGAGGAGCGCCACGGAGCGTACGAGGCGACCGCCCCCGAGCATCACTGGTCGGATTGGTATGCCGCGTACATCGTCGCCCGTGAGAACGGCCGGACTCCCGACGAGGCGGCCGGCGACGCCGCGCTCCACATGGAAGCGTTGCAGCGATGAAGGCCGCGCAGCGTCCAGGACCACACTGCGCGGGAAGCCCCACCGTCTGAGCACTGCAAACCGCGTACGGCACGAGACGGCGTTCTGCAGGCCCGCCCGCCGGAGTCCGGCAGGTCATGGGGCTTGCGACGCGTTCCGCTATGACGTCGCCCTGCGCCCTGGCGGCGGCCGGGCGGCAGGCGTTGCCACGACGTCTCCTGAGCGCTCGCATGGGGCCGTTGCGGACGCGCGGGAGCGCATAGTCACCATGCCGGGCGCTGGTGGGCCGCATCCGCCGCGCCACAACTCACCGCCGAAGTGGCCTCGGTCCACCCATGTTCAGGACGGTTCCGGAAGATTGATCACCTTTGTCAACCGGACCATCTCTTCGTACCGTGCGATCTGTTCATCGTCGATCTGCGGCGGCGGCGCCTCCCCGGGCCGGACAGGTTGGGCGTAGTCGGCGATGATCTGTTCCGGCCCGGGGGGAGTGAACATAAAGATCATCTTCGCGGCGTGGTTGCCCTTGTTGGTGAAGCGGTGGCGGACCCCCCGAGGTACGTGGATGAAGTCCCCGGCCACGGCTGTGAAGATGTGGTCGCCGTCCAGGAACTCCAGTTCACCGTCGAGTATGTAGAACGTCTCTTCCTGCTCGGTGTGGGCGTGAGCCTGCGGGCCGCCGCCCGCCGGAACCGTGGCCTCGATGAAACCGAGTCCCCCGTTCGTCTGCGCGCCGGTTGCCTTGATCGTGTAGACGTCGCCTACGGCCCACACCGTGGGGCCCTGGCCAGACGGCACGTAGAGGGCACCGCGCTTGTCCCAGTGCGGGTCGTTGGGGTCCATTCCGGTCAGTGTAAAAGTCATGAGTGTGTCGCCTCGATTCTGATGTGGATTGACGTACGCAAGAGGCGCGCATGCGGCCTTCTGGCGCCTGGTGGGTCTGGATTCCGGGCCAGGTTCAATGTGTGGTTGCTCGGGTATCAGGCGCCTTGGCCAAGGTGGTTGCGGCGGGGTTTGAGGAGGCCAGCGAGTCCAGCAGCCTGAGCCGTTCGGCGGATTCGGAGCCGGGGGCAGCACCGTTGAAGATGATGTGCTGGTCGGGGGGACGGGACAGGCGCACGATTTCCTCGCGGAGGGTGAGGTGTCCGACGAGTGGGTGGTTGAACTCCCGGACTGCGTGGGTGCATTCGGCCACCGGCTGGGTATCCCACAACTCCACGAACTCGGCGCTTTTGAGCCTCAGTTCGCCGATCAGCTCGGTCATGAGCGGGTCATCGGGGTATTCCACCGAGGTCATCCGCAGGTAGCCGGCCACGTGGCGCGCCCAGTAGTTCCAGTCGACGATCAAGTCGCGCATCGCTGGTTCGAGGAAGATGTGCCGTGCCAGGTTCGAGGGCAGGTCCGGGCTCAGGCCGAGCAGTGCGAACCCCAATCGGTTGCCGCCGAGCAGGTCTGTGCGCCTGCCTACGATGTACACCGCCTGCTGGGTGGTGCTCTCGGCCAGAGCGATCACCGAGTCCCGCACCTCTTCAGGCCCGGCCCGATGCCTCACGACCTGTGCGGGCCATGCCAGGCGCAGCAGGTGGAGCCGCTCGATGTCGTTCAGTCGCAGCGCGCCCGCGATGGCCTCCATCACCGAACCGGACAAGTGGTGGTCCTCCCCCTGCTCGATGCGTGCGTAATAGTTCACGCTGACCCCGGCGAGCCGCGCGACCTCATCGCGCCGCAGACCCGGTACGCGGCGCGGCGAACCGTGGGTAGCGATCCCGGCGTCCCCAGGTGAGAGTGCTGCCCGTCGGGCGCGGAGAAAGTCTCCGAGCTTGGTGTTCCGTGTTCCGCCCACATTATGAGCATATGCTCCTATCAGGATGGCGGCAAGAGCACCCTCGGACCGGAACTCCTGCCCCCGAGTCCGGCGAGTGCGGGGAAGGCCCCTGCAAGCGCCTCGGCGGCGCCTGCGACCGGACGTGAACCGAGCGATGCTCGGTCTTGAGCCCATCGCCTTCGCGCCCTGGTGCCGTACGGCCGAAGCCGCCGGCCCGCGTGACGCGCCCCTGCGGACGCCGGCGAGGCCCTACCGAGGAACGTGCCCGACGTCGCCTGGGCGCCGCACGGGCGGGTCACCACCTGTCACAGGGTCGCTCCGGCTCGCTGATCCAACTGGTGAGCCTTCGGACGGGGCCCGCCGGCCCTGCGACGGTACACCGGCCCTGCGACGGTACACACGGGACAGGTAGCAGTCCTCACAAGCACACCGAGCCCTGGATCCATATCCGCGCAATGCAGCCGCCTGGAGCGCTGGATCCGGGGGCCTACCTGGACGGATATGCGTGTGGCCGCCTGGAGGGCGTTTCTGTAGGCGGTGGGGTTCTGGCTGGTCAGCAGGGTGATGACCGAAGGTCGATGATCCGCCATCCCGCAAACCACCACGAGTCGCTCTTCTCTTCACGTTATGGGTGCCCACAGCGTGGGTGCCCACGGCATGGTGAGGCACTCGCTGGGTTGGAATGTAGCGATGTAAGTGAGTATTTGATGACAGGAGGGCCCTGGTTGCCGCCGCTGCGCTGCCTAGGATTCCCCGTACGTCGCCTCTCCGGAGACCTTTCCCGGAGATCGTCGCCGCCCTGTCGGCGCTCGACGCAGAACCTGCTTCGAGCTCACGTACGGGCTCGTCGCCCTCCCGCGAGAAACGGTCCTGCGGAACGTCGAGATTGCATGCGACTCATGAGGTCTTCGGAGGAAAGGGGAATCGCGTGCCGGGCGAGGAGATCACTGGGGTCTTTGGTGCGACCGGTCCCCAAGGCGGTGGTCCGGAACGGGCGATCCCGTTCTCGCTGCGCGCTGATGCACGGTGCCAACTCACCGAACATGCCACGCGGTTGAGGTGCCCGTGAACCGGGGGAAGCGGCGCGACGGCCGCTCCTGTCGGGCGGATTCAGGGCCGTAACCGTTGCCGTTCTGCGGCGTCAGGTGCGCCGTGAACCACGGATTCGATATCGAGGGCGGTCGAAAGTAGGCACCGACGGACCTGAGGCGGCTTCCCGCACGGGAGCCAGCAACACGACGAAGCTTCGATACGAACAATCAGCGCCATGCGCCGCAGGATCCACCAGCGCGCTGGGAGAAAAGCAGTCACAGAGCCGGGGGCGCCTTGGGGGGCCAAGTCCCGCGTGCACAGGTCATACCCCAAGGCGACGGGGGCGCCTCCTTCAAGCGAGGCCGGGATTTTCTCACTGCGGCAGAAAACTGCCCGATCTCGTATTGCGTCGCAGCCCAGGGTTGACAGCGATCCCAAACACACGGCGACCGCACGGCCGGACGCCCTGTCACATCGCTGACGCCGCTGGGACATCGGACTGCAGTCCCCTGCGACGGTGCCCAAGACGGGCACCCACCACAACAACCTTGAGCACAGGAAACCATCCAACATGAAGCACAAGCGACGGACCTTCCTCGGCATGGCCGGCGGCACCGCGGTCGCTGCCGCCATCACCGGCACGGCCGTCTACAGCGCCACCGGCCTGTTCCAGGCAAGCGCACAGGCCAACCAGACGCTCGACGGCGGCAGCGAGCCGCTGGACGGCGTGAGCTCCCCGCAGTTCACCAAACTGACTCCGTTCAAGGACCCGCTGCGCATCCCTCCGACGCTGCGCCCCGGCAACGAAGCGCTCACGAAGGTCGATCTGGTGGAAGCCCAGATCCGTCTGCACTCCCAGATGCCGGCCACCCGCCTGTGGACCTACATGGGCCACTTCCCCGGTCCGACCATCGAGGTGCGCAGGGGCCAGCGGACCCGCATCGCCTGGAAGAACAACCTCAAGGGCACCATCCCCGTCAAGGCCGTGTTCGTGGCCCCGGACGGTCCCGGGCCCGGCCTGCTGCCCTACAACAGCCCGGGATCCAAGGGCGCGACCACGCGCCCCGAGGTCGACATGCTGACTGCCTGGACCACGGTCCACCTGCACGGCGGACACAACCACGCGCTGCACGACGGCGGTGCGGACCTCGCGGTCACACCCGGAAGTGCGCAGTTGGCCGAATACGGCAACGACCAGGCCGCAACGCACCTCTTCTACCACGACCACGCCATGGCGATCACCGCGTTGAATGTGCAAGCCGGACTGATGGGCCACTACGTCATCCGCGACGAGGTGGAGGACCAGCTCGCTCTGCCCGGCGGCGGCTACGAGATCCCGCTGGCGATCCAGGACGTCAACTTCGACACCGATGACCAAGGGCGGCTGACCGGGCAGATCCTCAGCAAGAAGATCACCCCGGCGAAGCCTGAGCCGGGGATGATCCCTCCGTCTTTGGCGACCTTGAGCCCGTTCACCATGGTCAACGGTGTGGTGTGGCCGTATCTGGACGTGGAGGCCCGCGCCTACCGGTTCCGCCTGGTGAACCTCTCGCCGACCCGCATCTACCGGATGGCCGTGGTGGACGAGGAGACCGGCAAGGTGGTGCGGGGGGCCATGAAGGTCCTCGCCACCGACCTGGGCCTGCTCGGCGCGCCCCAGACCATCGACGAGGCGCTGTCGCTCTCCCCCGCGGAACGCGCCGACATCGTGATCGACTTCGCTGCCTTCCGGGGCAAGAAGCTCAAGCTCGTCAACACCATCCCGGGCCAGACCCCCGGAGCCGCCCTGCCCGACTTCATCATTCCCTTCCCCGAGGTCATGCAGTTCCGCGTCGGGGCCAGGCGGAACGAGACCTACACGGTTCCGGCAAAGCTGTCTCCCGGCTTCAAGAGGCTCACCCGCTCCGACGTTCCCGAGGGCGCCGTCGAGCGGTTCGTCGTGCTCACCCTCGACAAGGCCGGCATGCCGGTGATCTGGGAGATGAAGGAGGTCTCCGGGGAGGCATCCGGCGAGGGTGTCGTGCAGATCGCCCTGCCGGGTGGAACGAAGACCCTCCGCCGGGTGGCCTCGATCTTCGAGGACGCCACCACCTTCTTCGCGGCATCCAGCACCTGGGAGAAGTGGAACCTGATCAACATCGCACCGCCCAACGTGCCGATCTACCACCCGCTCCACATACACCTGATGGATTTTCAGGTGGTGGACCGGCGTGCGATCGACGTCAGCGGTATGGACTTCGCCGCCGCAAGCACCACGGCGCCCATCACCGTCGGCGATGCGGTGCCCGTTGCGCCTGAGGAGTCCGGCTGGAAGGACACCATCACCGTCAACGCGAACACCATGGTCACGATTGGCGGAAAGATCGCCGAGCAGACCGGGCGGGTCATGTACCACTGCCACCTCTTCGACCACGAGGACGAGGGCATGATGCGGCCCCTCGTGGTCATGCCGCCCGCCGTGCACTACATCCACGGCGGCCTGATGGGGATGAGCCGCGGCGACCACCACGCGATGTAACCCGGTCATCAGCTCCTTGTCGCTGAGAGCCGCACGCTGATTCCCTCAAGCGATGGGCCTCGCGCCAAAGGACTGATCCGAAAGTCTCGTCAGGCCCCGTCGACGCTGAGCCGTTCGTGCTCTGGCTTCGACGGGGCCTACCGCGTGCCGAGTTCAGGAATCCGGAGTGCGCCGCACTGGGAACGGATGTCGCCGTGTGCATGGGCACCAGGTGGCGCAGGGGTGCCAGTCCCCCACCGCTGCAGGTCCAACGCATGACCGGGCGAGCCGGCGCGAGAACGGTAGGGCAAGCTCAGTGCGCGCGCGCCGCACTCCAGCCGTCGCCTGCTGCTGACGGCCCTGCCGGTGCGCGCGTATCAGGGGACGGCCGCTTGCTAATCATGTGGCCGACCAGGGTCTGTGTCCCAGCCCTTGACCGCCTCGCAGAGCATGCCGCGGATGAACTGCCGTTGGAAGAACACATACAGCCCACGACGGGAACCGAGATCAGCGCCGCAGCCGCTGCGAGCAGGGTGATGTGCACCATGTAGCGGCCGGAGAAGGCGCCCAGGCCCTGCGCCATCGGCTGGTGGCCCCGGTCGCAGACCAGGATCAGGGAGAGGAAGTAGTCATTCCAGGTCCACATGAAGCTGAGCAGGACGAAGGTGAGGACCGCGGGAAGCGCCCTTCGCCGGTCAGCAGTGTGTCGACCAGGCCGGCACCGACGGCGTCAACCCGACGGGTTCTTCACCGCTCAACGTCAGCTGGATTCCACGCAGTTGACAGCAGACAGCAGAGCCCGTCGCCCCGCACAGGACGCATCCGGCGACCACCCAGGCCCCTTGCTCGCCGGCCTCGGTCAGGACCTCGATATGGTTGGCGGGCCCACAGTCGTATACCGGCCGGCCATCAGCCCCCTGGCCCCCGCACGCGGCTGTGGGCGCCGCAGCACTGCGGATGAGCGCAGATCTGGAGCGGGCCGGTGACCTGGCCCAACATGTGGCCAAACTGACCCGGCTGCGCTTTCCCGGGCACACGGTCCCAAAGGACCTTCACACCACGATTCTCGAGATGAGCCGGCCGGCACAACGGCCGATGGCCCAGGTGGCCAATTGTCCTCATCTCCAAGGACGTCGACCAAGCGTTGCAGCTGGAGCAGGACGACGACCGCATGAACGAGCTGCATCGCACCCTCTTCCACCACCTGCTGGACGAGGACTGGAAGCACGGGGTTGAGACGGCAGTGGACGTGACCCTGGTGGGCTGGTACTACGAGCGCTTCGCCGATCACGCGGTGTCCGTGGCCAAGCGTGTGGTCTATCCGGTCACCGGCAGTTACGCGGATGAGCTCACGCCGTCGCCCACGGTCATCCCGGACAGCCCCGCATGACCCACATGACATCACGCCCTCGTCCCGCTCCCCCTTGGCTGTTGCCCTGAACGCCAGCCCCTCGGCCCAAGGTCCCAAGTGCGCCGCAGTGCGTCCGGGCCGCCCGGGGGGCCGTAGCCGTCCTTGGGGAAACCGGTGTCGTCGATCGCATGCGCCTGTCAGGTCTTTGCGTATAGGCGACCGGTCGTCTAGCCTCGCTTTCGAACGCCTCCACCCTCGAAGGGACCATCATGAGCACCCAAAGCCAGAAGGTCGCAGTCATCACTGGTGCCTCGCAGGGCATCGGAGCCGGGCTGGTCGTCGCCTACCGCAAGCTTGGCTACGCCGTCGTCGCCACTTCGCGATCCATTGCAGCGTCGCAGGACCCCGAGATCCTCACCGTCCAGGGCGACATCGCCGACCGTGCCACCGCAGAGCGCGTCATCGCCGCGGGTCTCGAGCGGTTCGGCCGCATCGACACGCTGGTCAACAATGCCGGGATCTTCATCTCGAACGCGTTCACCGACTTCTCCAGGGAAGAGTACGACGCCGTGCTCGGCGTGAACCTGACCGGCTTCTTCCGGATCACCCAGCTCGCGATCCAGCAGATGCTGACCCAGGGCGCCGGTCACGTCATACAGATCACCAGCACCCTGGCCGACCAGGCCAATTCCCACGTGAACTCCGTACTCGCAGCGCTGACCAAGGGCGGCTTGCAATCTGCCACCAGGGCCCTCGCGATCGAGTACGCCACCCGCGGCATCCGCAGCAACGCCGTCGCCCTGGGCGCCATCAAGACCCCCATGACCGAGGGATACTGGGACGCGCTCGCCGGCCTGCATCCGGTTGGCCGCGTGGGCGACGTGAGCGATGTCGTCGACGCGGCGGTGTACCTCGAGAACGCCCCGTTCGTCACCGGCGAGATCCTGCACGTCGACGGCGGCCAGATCGCCGGCCACTGAGCCGAAGGCGCGCCTGTCGGCCACCCCCCGATCCGCCGGGGCCACCTCCTGTCCGGATGGTCACAAAACTCCCAGCGCTCGGCGGATGGCGGTAATTTTACTAGACGACCAGTCTATATTTGAAAGTGAGAACATAGCCATGGATCTGAAACTCGAAGTCATCGTGCTGCCCGTCTCCGACGTCGACCGGGCCAAGGCCTTCTACGAGAAGGCGGGATTCCGTCTGGACCTCGACAAGACCGCCAACGAGGACTGGCGCGGCGTGCAGTTCACGCCTCCCGGCTCCAAATGCTCCATCATCTTCGGCAAAGGGGTCACCTCCGCCGCACCTGGCTCAGCCCAGGGCCTGTACCTGGTCGTCTCCGACATCGAGCAGGCACGCACGGAGCTCGTCGATCGCGGCATCGAGGTGAGTGAGATCTTCCACGACGCCGACTTCTTCTACCACGGCCACGAGGCGGGAGAGGTCACCCACCGACTCGAGGGACAGCAGCGGCTCGCCGGCCCTCAGCCCGAGCGCGCCTCCTACGGCTCCTTCGCCACCTTCAGCGACCCGGACGGCAACGGCTGGGTACTCCAGGAGATCACCGAGCGACTCCCCGGCCGCTGACTCCTGCGAGGTTCCCCGTGACCCCACGGCCTCGGCCGAGCGGCCCCTCCACACCGCGCGAACGACATGAGGACGTCCGCCCCTGCCCGCACCTGGCATGCCGGGTATTGATCACCGGGGCCCCGCGGGGCCCCGGCGCGGGTGCGGCATCGGGCAGGCTGCACCCGACGCCCTTCGCGTCGAGGGTCACCATCAACAGAGCGTCTCTGATCGGCTTAGCGAGCCTGAGCGTTGCTCAGCCTTGGGAGCCAATCGCCTTCGTGCCCTGGTGAACGACAGGAGCCGCCAGCCCGCGTGGCACGTCCCCGCGGACGCTGGTCGACCGGGCCGCAAGACCCGACCGAGGAGGGTGTGGGCGTCGCCTGGGCGCCGGGCGTGCGCGTAGCACTCTGCCACAGGTTCACTACGCTTCGCTCATCCAACTGGTGAGCCTGCGTATCCGCGGGTTGGGGCCGCTGGTCGCGGTGGAGAAGCTGTCCACATCCGCCGCCGCATGTTCGACCAGCTCCTCGATCTGCCGCTATGTAATTGCTGAAGCAAGCATCTGCACTAGTACGGAAGTACGGAAGTAACGATGACCACGATGACCGGCGGACCCCAGACCACCGAGGCAGCACCTCCAACGCCCGCCAACCCGTTTGAACGTCTGGACGATGCGCCGCAGGAACAGCAACGTCGCATCATCGGCTACCTCGACACTGTCGCCGCGCATCCCGAGATACAGCGAATGCGGTCTGCGGCCTTCGAGCTGTTCGCACCCACAGCGGGCGAACGGCTCCTTGACGTCGGGTGCGGCGCCGGGGAAGTATCCCGACAACTCGCTGCACGGGTAGGCACGACAGGCTCCGTAACTGCCGTCGACCGCTCCGCCGAGGCCATCTCCGTCGCCCAGTCGAGGCACGACGGCAGCTCAGTCACCTACATGGTCGGCGACATCACCGCCCTCGACTTCCCCGACGGCCACTTCGACGGAGTCCGGTGCGAGCGGGTACTGCAGCACCTGCCAGATCCCGATCACGCGATCAAGGAAATGATCCGTGTCACCCGGCCCGGCGGCCGTGTGTGCGTGATCGACACCGACTGGACGTCCTCCGTCGGGGACGGCTTCGACCACCTGGCCGAAGTCCTGGAACGATTCCCCTTTCCGCACCCTTCGGCCGGCCGCACCGCCCGGGCACGCATGGTCAAGGCGGACCTCCCGGTCACCACTGCCCTCCCGGTGACGCTCCGGTTCACGACGCCCGATGATGCAGCCGTCGTCGTACCGCTCTTCGATGAAACACCACTGCGAACCTGCGTACAGCCGGAACTGGTGGAACCCTTCCTCGACTCCGTCCGCCAATCCGCCGAGCGCGGCGACTTCCTGTTCGCCTTCACCATGTGGATCTCCCTCGGGCGCGTGGAAACGGTATGAAGACGCACCTGCGGGACGCTTGAGATCCTTCTGCCGACGTGACTGGCGGTCAGATCTCGGGCCACGGACGCCGGGCTGCCCCGTTAGGAGCGGTCGTCAAAGTGCCGGGCCTGTGCCGTTCAGAAATGCGTCGCTGCAGGCTCTGGTGGCGCTCAGGGCCGCCTGGGGCGATGCCGCGGGTGATTGTCTCGCTGGTCTATCGGGTGACGAGGAAGCTGTGTCGGTCTCGGTGTTGCTGCTGCGCTGGCAGGTGGCCAAGGACGCGAACTTCTTGTCCTGCGGCACGAGAACGCGGTGCTGCGTAGGCAACTCGCAGGTCCGGTGCGCTACGAATCAGCGGTGCGGGTGCCGATAATTCATCCATCCAGGTCACGGGCTTGATCGCCGAGCAGGGGTCCTTGTGGTCTCACTGCCCGTGCCGCGGCTGTATCGGCACCTGTGCTGCCGTCGACCTCAATACGACACCATTCCAGCGCATTGGAATGCTATCATTTTGGGTGTCGCTGTACCCGGCGGGAGGAGCTCTCGATGTCGCGCACCATGATCGACCTCGACGATGAGATGGTGGAGCACGCCATGCGACTGTACGGCGTGAAGACCAAGGCCAAGGCCGTGCGCATGGCCATGGAGGAGGCCGTCAAGCGTCGCCTGCGGCAGGAGGGCATCGACGCGATCAAGTCCGGCGACCTGGACCTGACCTACGACAGTCGGGCAGAGCCGGCAGCAGGGACGCGGCGTGAGTGAGCGCTTCCTGATTGACAACTCCGCCCTCCAACGCTGGCGCCAGCCAGGGGTGGCGGAGGTCCTCGATCCGCTCCACGAGGACGGCGTCCTGGCCGTGTGTGGACCGGTGGAGATGGAGGTGATGTACTCCGCGCGCAACGCCAACGACGCGAAGCGCCTGCACTGGTTCCTGTCCGGCTTCGACTACCTGCCGATGCCCGACGAGGTGTGGGACCGGGCCAAGGACGTTCAGCGACAGGCCATCGCCAAGGGCAACCACCGCGCGCTGTCCATGCCGGACCTACTGATCGCCGCGGCGGCCGAACGGCACGGTGCCACCGTCCTGCACTACGACCAGGACTACGACATGATCGCCGCGATCACGGGCCAGACCATGAAGTGGGTCGTGGCGGCGGGCACAGCCGACCGCTGACTGTGGGACGCCCCGAAGTTTCCGGACAGGGACCCAATAGGGTTGCCCTGAACAGGAAACGAGGAAGTAGAAGTGGCGCCACCGAGCAAGTACTCACCGGAGTTCCGCGAGGAAGCCGTCCAGATCGCACTCCGGTCCGCAAGACCATCTCCGAGACAGCTCGCGAGCTTGAGTTGAACCCGGAGACACTCCGTGTCTGAGTGAAGAAGCAGCATGAGCCGCCTGTCGACGCCGAGCTGACGGTGCCCTTGCCGCATACCTCATCCATGCAGGTGAGAGCGAGTTTGAGTGTCGGCCAGTGGTTGCCCGAGCCGGCACTCTCGCACGGTCGGTGGTGGTCGCGGCATGATGATCGGTCGTGCTGCTGAGACTGGCGTACCTGGGTAGGACGAACACGTTCGCGATGCTGCGGCCGCTGCCGATGAGCGGCCGCGAGAAGAATGTAGAAATCCTGACCCTGCGCCATCAGATTGCAGTCCTGGAGCGGCAGTTGAACGGGCAGCGGGTCCGGTTCCACGCGAGCGACCGGGCGTTCCTGGCCGCGTTGCTCCAGGGCCTGCCGCGGGAGGTCCTGCGCCGGATGCGACTGCTGGTGCGGCCGGACACGCTGCTGCGCGGGCACCGTAACCTCATCGCCGGCCGGCACGCCGCCCAGTCCCGGCCAAAGCGCGGGGGCCGGCCGCGCACTGTGCGCTCGATCCGAGCGCTGGTGCTGCGCCTAGTACTCCAGCAGCGTTTCGCTATCTGGCCTGGTCAGAGGCGTCGTCCGGAGTGTAGTTGGCTGATGTCGGGCCAGGGGCCGTCTTGCCGGACCGCCCCTCCATCGAGTGGAGGCGGGCATTGGTCGGGCTTCGGTCCGGACAGCCTCCCAGCGTGATCGACGAACATGCGGACGCAGCCTGGGACCGGCAACTCGACGAGCTCTTCTTGGGCATCGGCCACCGCTTTGGCCGTGCCGAACTGCGGCGCCCTACCTCCCACCAGCGCGAATGAGTATTCGGCAGGCGCACGGCTTTCGGTTCCAGCGTCCTGGACAACCACGGCCAGGGATTCCACAGCATCGACGTCTCATCCCGCCCCCGCTACCGACTGCAGCCCGGCACCAACGGCATGGAGCTGCAACCCGACACTCAAGCTGGGTAAGGAACACTGGGTGTCGCCTGGCGAACTGTTACTGACGATCAGTCCCCAAGCACGCGTATGAGGATGCGCTGGAGGCGTGCAAGGCGGACGCGACAACCCAGTGGCTGCCGGTCTACGGGATCGCCCTGGCCGCGGTCGTCTTTGCCGGCACCGCGGCATGGCCGCGCCTTGCCGGCCGACGCGCTACTGACCTTCGGGATGGCAGCACGCAGTGAGGGGGCCCGTGCGGCCCTGAGAGGGCCCGTGGTGGTGAGCCACGGGCCCTGCGCCGCCACGGGACGCGAACCCCCGGCCATGTGAGACCGTGCGGTCGCTGGTCGTGGACGTCCTGGGAGCGGAACGCATGGACCAGCTCGGGGACATCAGCCTCCGCCTCCTGGACGCCATGGGCGCCACCCCGCACCTGCGCCCGGATCTCCGCCCGGAATCGGAGAGAGGCAAGAAGGCCCGGTCCGTCCGCCGTACCGGATGACGAAATGCACCCGGCCCCCACTGCCGCGGCGCGGGCAGGCAGGGCCGGGTACTCCAGGGTGTCGCCGGGGCGGTCAGGCGGACTTGAGCCGTGCGGCGATCTGCACGACGCGCTCGGCCTGGATCTGGGCGGCGGTGCGGGTGATGTCGTCGACGGGGTTGTTGAGCTGGCCGTCCACGTGCGAGGTGCCGTACGGGTTGCCGTCCACGAACTTGGCCGGGTCGGTGAACCCGGGCGACGCGATGATGCCGCCGAAGTGGTGGACGGAGTTGTAGAGCGCCAGCAGGGTGGACTCCTGGCCGGCGTGCGCGGTCGCTGTGGAGACGAAGCCGCTGTAGACCTTGTTGGCCAGCTTGCCCTCGGCCCACAGGCCCCCCAGGGTGTCGATGAACTGCTTCAGCTGCGAGGAGACGTTGCCGAAGCGGGTCGGAGTACCGAAGATCACGGCGTCGGCCCACTCGACGTCGGCGGGGGTCGCGACGGGGATGTCCGCGGTGGCGGCGTGGTTGGCGGCCCAGGCCGGGTTGGAGTCGATGGCGGCCTGCGGGGCCAGTTCGGCGGCCTTGAGCAGCCGAACCTCGGCGCCGGCCTTGAGACCGGCGTTGCGCAGTTCCTCAGCGACCTCGGCGATGGTGCCGGTCGACGAGTAGTAGACGATTGCGAGCTTCACGGGGGTGGCCACAGGGCTCTCCGATTCGTTGTGCAGGTGCTTGGAGCAGTTGGCGGCGAGCGATTGCAGTGAATATAGACGACCGGTCTAGTAGTCGTCAAAGGTCTGCGCCGGGTGCGAACCGGGCTTCGGCGACAGCCGTCTACACAGTCGAAGCCGTCTCGACGCGGGCCGGAACTCCGCCCGGCGCCCCGCAGCCTCCACCGACAAGCCACAATGAGAAGAGAGGCACCAGGCTCACTGCGACCGCCCGCCGCGGACTGATGACCGGCATGCTGGCCGTTGCGCCTGACACTGGCCGCGTGCGGCTACGGCGGCACGGCGTCGGCCGCGCAGCCCGGCGGCGGCACGACCGCGGACCGGACGCGTCGGCGGGCAGTGCCGGTTCGTCCACATCGAAGGGCTCGGGGGATGCGGCCGGTATCCCGGGGATGTGCCACCAGTCGGCTGCACCGCGGCGAACTTCGACAGCGGTGCGGGCCACATCGGTTTCCAGCTTGTCTTCGAGAACACCGGCACGGCCCCCTGCACCCTGACCGGGCACCCGGGCGTCTCGTTCGCCGACACGCACGGCACCCAGCTCGGCAAGGCGCCAGCCGCACGCTGGCCGGGGACGCCTCCCGGATCGTCACGCTGATCCCGAACGCCCATCCCTACGCCGAAGTGCAGGCCGTGAACGGCCAGGGCGGATACACGCCCGAAGAGTGCCGTCTCACTACGGTGCCGGCCCTGCGCATCTACCCGCCGGGCCAGAAGGCGTCGGCGGACATCGCGTGGAACAAGCACGAGTGCGTCGGCCCCACCATGCAGAACCTGCAGGTCGGCCCGGTGCACGGCAACAGGTAGCAGCAGGCAGCCCGGTCGCGGCGGGGGCGCGGGGCCGTGCGCCCCTGCCGCGCTCTGCGGGAGGACGTCGGACGTCCGCGGCTCAGCCCGGATCCACCGGCTTGATTCCCGGTTGATCGTTTCGGGGTCGCGCAGGCCGTGTCGGGGCTGGGTTGGGGATTTGGGCATGGGGTGGTCGCGGATGGTGGCGGTGGTCGCCCTGGCATGGAACGCGGAGGCCAGGGCGCCGGCGGCGCGGGTCAGATTGTGTGCCAGGGCCGCCAGGGCGAGCCACGCGGCATTGGCCTGGAGTTTCGCGAACAGCTCGTGAAGCTTGGGCTCGGTGTTGGGCAGACGCTTGTCGAACGCTTTCTTCCCGGCCGGGGTGACGGCGGTGGCGTGGTGTTCGCCCTTGCCGACGTCCAGGCCGAGGAAGACGTCAATGTCGCCGGTGTCGATCACGTGCAGGCCCCTCCACTCACGCTTTCGTCCGGCCTTGCCAGGGCACCGAGCTGCCACATCCACGTTACGGAGAGCTCTTCCGGCTCGGGTGAAGCCGATGCTCAAGCCCCTCATCAGCGGTCCGTCGATGCCTTCGGACCCGGTGACACCACCCCCCGGATCATCAACAACAGGAGGGGGAAGTCATGCTGGACCCGAAGGCCGGAGACCCCGTTGCGGAGCCACGAAGTAGGTAACGGGGGGACGCGCGCCCGAACGCGCGGGTCAGGCGACGCGGCCTGCCGGGCCCGGATCGTTGGGGTGCGGCTGCACGGCGGTGATCACCGAGACCATCCAGGGCCACAGCGGCAGGGTGCCGAGCACCTTCTCGTACAGCTCCTGCTCGCCCGCGGCGCGCCACAAGCCGATGCTGCGCAGTTCGCCCACCGGGCGCCACAGCCTGACCAGGTGGCCGGCGGCGGCCAGTTCCCCGGCCCGGACGGCTTCGGCGGCACGGCGGCGGTCGACCTCGACCTGCGGGGTGTCCTCGGGGACGACAGTGGTGAGCTCGACCAGGAACTCCTTCATGACCTCTCCAATCTGCGGTGCTGCTGGGGCACTTGAGCGGCGTGGGTCCGTCAGTCGTCGGCGGCGACCCGGGAGACGTGGTACTGGCGGATCCGCCAGCCGTCGCCGTCGTGCAGAAGGACCAGCGACAGGTGCACGGACACCGCCCAGCCGTCTGGGTCGCGGAACGTGACGTCGGCGAAGCCGCCGGCCAGGTCCTCGCCGATCCGGTAGCCCTGGACGTCCGCGACGTGGGCGCTACGCTCGGCCGACACGGCCTCGTAGTAGGCGCGTACGGCCTCCCGGCCGGAGACGACCACGGGCCCGAATCCCTGGAAGAGGGCGTCGGGGGTGAACAGGTCGGCCATGGCGGCCGGCTGGTGGCCGTCGAAGGCGGCCTTCCAGCGGCCCAGCACCTCATGCATGGGATGGTTCGATGCGTCTGCACTCATGGTGATCAGCTCTCCTGGGGATGGGGTGCGCCGGAGGCGAAGGCGGCGCTGTGAAGGGAGTTGGCGGGGCCCGGCCCCGTCCGCTGACACGGCGGCGGGCTGCCGGGGGCTGTCGCGGTTCCGTCCGGCAGAGTGGCCGCAGTGCGGAGTTCCGAATCCTAGCCGACCGGTCTAGTAAATGATAGCCGAGCGGTCGTATACTGCCCTCATGGGGCGCACCAGTGATGCCAAGGAGAAGATCATCAGTGCCGCGGAGTCGCTCATCGAGCTCCACGGCTATTCGGCGTTGGGCGTGGCCGAGATCTGCAAGGCGGCCGGAGTACCCAAGGGCAGTTTCTATTACTTCTTCGAGTCCAAGGAGGCGCTCGCGCTGGCCGTGATCGACCAGCACTGGACGGTCGAGCGCCGCGGGTGGACCGGCGTGCTGAACAGCGACGCGCAGCCGCTGGAGCGGCTGCGCCGACTATTCGAACTGACGGAGGCGGCCCAGCTGACCGGCCAGCGGAACTGCGGAACCGTCTCGGGCTGCATGTTCGGGAACCTCACCCTGGAGATGAGCAACCAGACCGAGGCCATCCGCGCGCGCCTGCAGGGCATCTTCGACGCCCAGGTCGACATGGTCGGCTCCCTCATCGACGAGGCCCGCGAACGCGGCGAGGTCGTCGTCAGCGACACCCATCAGGCCGCCCGGTCGATCGTCGCCCAGCTCGAGGGTCAGGTCCTCTTCGCCAAGCTCTACAACAACACGTCCCTGGCCGACACCTTGTGGACGAGCGCCCTGTCCCTGCTGGGCGCCCGCGCACCGCAGACGGCTGCCGAGGCCTGAGAACCGCGGGCGGTTCCGCCCGCGCAGGAGAGACACACATCCATGATTCCCGCATTCGCCGCTCTCGAGGTGAGCACGCCCGTTCTCACCCCGCCGATGGCCGGCGGCGCTGGTGACCGCGGCCACCCGGGCCAGCGGCCTCGGATTCCTCGCCGGCGGGTCCCGCACGCCGCGTGCACCTGCCCCCGCAGACCATTCACCGGAATACCGCCTGTGAGGTCTCACATCAGTTGCGGTAACGGCTGAGCCCCGAACAGGCCCACCGCCAGCGGTGGTGCAGCCACCAGCTCCGCCACCGCTCGTGCATCCCGCCTCCGGTCCAGTTCGTCTTCGCCTCCTGCCACGTCCGAGCGGTAACGGGTAGTTCGGTCTGAGCCGCCCATATTCCTGTTCGGGGCAGGCGGACTGGGATACTCCGGCCATGGACGCTGGGGCGATAGGGAGCGGTTCTCGATCGGACATGGCCCTGACTGCGCGGACCACGTTGGCGCACGCCGCGGGCTGGGTGCTGCACTCTGCGGTGACAACGGACATCGAGGTGATCGCGGAGCTGCGGGCCACGGTCATGCGCGCGGACTTGGAACGCCTGGGGCGCTACGACGAGCACCGAGTGCGGCAGCGGCTGCGGCACTCCTTCTCCCCGCAGCACACGTCGATCATCATGATCGACGGTGAACTGGCAAGTTGCGTCACGGTCCGGCCCGCCGAAGACAGGCAGTGGCTGGAGCACTTCTACCTTGCTCCCCGCTGTCAGGGCCAAGGGCTCGGATCCGCTGTGTTGCGAACGGTACTGGAGCGAACGGACGCGCAGGGCATGACCGTGGGCTTGAACGTCTTGCAGGGCAGTGCTGCCCGCCGGCTCTACGAGCGCCACGGATTCGTCGTAGAAGCCCAGGACCCGATCGACGTCTTCATGATGCGCCCACCGGGAACGATGACGGCCACTCCTGCAAAAGCCTGACCTGCAACGGTGTGACAGCCTCGGCTTGGTCCGCAAGGACTGTCTTCTACCGCCGTGACGTGCGCCGCGACCGCCTTCATCGCGGCCCACTCGGTCGGATAGTTCGGACGGACCTCCGCAACCATGCGTACGGCACACTCGCGAGCTCAACAGGGTACGGGGACGTGCCATGACTCGATCCTCTCAGGGAATCGAGCCCCCATCACGCTCGAGCAAAGCGGCGCTGAACCTGCTCACCAAGGCGCGAGCCACCCGAGTCCGGTCCGCGCGACGTACACGTCAACACGGTCGACTCGGGGCTGACCTGCACGCAGGCCCCGCAGGAGGCCACCGAAGCGATCGTCTTCCTCACCGATGACACGGCCAGCGCCGCCCCCTCCCGCCAACGCCCACAGCACCGACGGACACAGTGCCGCGGGTGACCTCTCGTAGGTGTCTGGTAGGTCTCAGGCCACCGCAGCGCCCCGCTGGGAGCCGACTGGTCTCGTGCCCTTCACACCCGACCGCAAGCGGAGCGCGGGGGTGGCCTCGCTGGTTGTCCGGTTGGTGTTGCTGCTTCCCGGTCGTCGACGACGCGTCCGGCCGGGGAAGGACAGGCGCACAACCGGGATGACCCCCACGCGCCGGCAGCCCCGTTGGCACTACCAGTTCCGCCTGCCGTACAGCTGAGACGGGTGCCGGCGCACCGCCGCTCCACCGCTGTCGGCGAAGCCGCCGGGCAAAGGGAGCCTGCCCGGCACGCTCAAGGTGTGGGGGCCGGTGCGGCAGCGGGCCCAGGGCGCGTAACGCGGGCGATAACGCTCACCAAAAAAGCGCGCTCTCGCACACCTCCGCGACGGCCCACTGGGCTGCCCGCAAAGTGCAGTTACGGGACAGCCTGTAGCCGAGCAGCCCTTTTGTGCGCCGGGGTTTCCGTGATCCACTGCGCCGAACGGGATGTGAGCTTTCACACTCATCACAGAATTGCCCCCCGGTATCCACGTGCGGCAGAGTTCCACCCCTGTCAGGCCCCGCATACGACACAGCTGTACCCCCAGCGGTGCGGCACCTCAAAAGCACCACAGCCAACTTCATAGCGCCGTCGTATGCCGCCCGAGCACCACGCGGCCGCCCCTGCCACGGGGTTGTCCACCGGGCCCGTGCCTCCCGTGACCCCGCAGTTGGGAGGCCAGCATCAGGGGGAACGATTGCGTCCGCCAGGGTCACCCAAGCGGACGATCCTGGAAGGAAACCGTGTGAGCCGGATTTCGGTCCGGGGATTCGCAGTGGCCTCGGCCACGGCGGTCACCGCTGTCGGCGCCGTCACTGGTGTTGCCTCGGGCAGCACCGGGCAGCCCTCGAGCGACGCCGGGGAAACGGCAAGCGACTCGATGCTCCTCGCTGACATACCTACGGGTCAGCAGGCCCAGGTCCAGACCGCGTCGCTGACGCAGCAGGCCGACGCACAGGCTATCGCCGCGGACGTGAGCGCCAAGAAGGACGCCGAGGAGTCGGCCCGCAAGCAGGCGGCCGCGGACGCGATCGCCAAGCAGAAGGCCGAAGAGGAAACCAAGGCACGCAAGGAGGCGGACGCCGCCAGCCGTGCGAGCCGTGGCGCATCCAGCTCCCCCATCCAGAGCTCGTACACGGTCGCGCAGATCCAGTCCATGGCGCGTCAGATCGTAGGCGCGAACCAGTTCCAATGCTTCAGCAACATCGTGGACCACGAGTCCAGCTGGAACTACCGCGCGGTCAACGCAGGCTCCGGCGCCTACGGCCTCGTCCAGGCGTTGCCCGGCTCCAAGATGTCGTCCGTCGGCTCCGACTGGCAGACGAACCCGGCCACGCAGATCAAGTGGGGCCTCAACTACATGAACCAGTCGTACGGCAGCCCCTGCCAGGCGTGGTCGTTCTGGCAGGCCAACCACTGGTACTGAGCCGACATTCCGCTCGAGAGCGGACGCGCAGCCCCCACAAAGCCCCCTCGCCGTCCATCGGTGAGGGGCCTCGGCTGTATGCACCCGCGGGGCACCGCCGTGTACGTCGGTACCGAAGGCACGAGGGAAGCTGGTGGGGGGCCGACGCACGCCCGGGAGCCGAAGTGAGTGCGACGAACGAGATCATGTACACGCTGGAGACCCTGGCGCTGATCACCGCCACCGCCATCGGTGCACACCTCATCCCGAGACGTCACAGCCGAACACGACCGGCGCGGTTGGGCAGGTACAGCCGGAGCGCTCTGGGCTGGCGATGGATCCTGAGCCGGGAGCGGCGCCGGGCGCTCGAGCATGAGCTCCGGCTGCTGTCCTGCGCCCAGGCACGCATCATCACCACCCGGCTGGCGGGCGAGAACCGTTCCTAAGAACTGAGCATGAGTTGCACGGGCTCAGTCGGACGCTCCGAACGGTGTTGGGCGTCCTGGTCTCCCGCGTTCGCGCCGCGTCTGGTCCCAGTGGATCGTGTCCGTGGTCCGGGGATGCGGGGGCGGGTTTCCTCACGCCCTGGGGTGCCGTGTCTGGCCTGGGCGGTCCGATGCCCCGCACGATCGCTCTGGTCGTGTGGGGGCGGTGCCGTCCGTCGCCGGATGCGGTGCCCGAGGGCGCGCCTGCCGATCGCGATGCTCGCGGCATCGTGACGGGTGGTCTTCCTGGTCTTGCCGGTGAGGGGTTTTTGCCAGTGCTGGGCGCCCCACCTGCTGGTGTAGGCGGGGTCGACGGCGATGATGGTGATGCCGAGTTCGGCCGCCATGCTGACGAGCCGGGCCCGCAGCTTGGACACCGGCATGCCGGAGATCACCTGCCTGAACCGCTTCTGGCGCCCGTGTTTCTCCCGGGTCTTCTCCGCGCTGAAGTCGAGGTCTTCGATCGCGATCGACAGGCCGTCGCGTTCGGCCCAGTGCAGGAGCCGGATCAGTGCATGCCGTACCTGGGCGTCACGGTGCATCGCGGTGCCGGACAGGTCGTAGAAGAACCGGCGCGGCTCGCCGCAAGGATTGCCGTGGGCATCGAGCCGCCACGCAGCCAGATGGTCAGCGTTCGTATCGACACCGATCAGGCCGCCCTCGCGGGCGTGGGACAGGGGAACGGTCTTGACCGGTGGGATGGTCCAGGAGGCGGTGAGGTACCAGCGCCCGCGCTGCACGTCGTAGTGGATGCGGTAGGCCACGGACCGGTTCGTGGTGATGCGGTCGGCCCACTCGTCACTGCGGTGGTGGAAGAGGGCAGCGCCGGTGAGCGTATACCGGCCATGCGGAGCGTTGGCCAGGTGGGCGAGCGGCACAGGCAGTTTCAGTGACACTTCGCCCTCGGGCGTGACGCGGATCGTCTCATTGCCGAACCGCTTGCCCGATTCCCCGTCCGCCTGCAGGAACCAGCGCGATGCTTCCCACCGTTGCCGCCACTGGGCCTGGGTGAGCTGGCCGGCGTGCAGGTTGTGCCGATTGCGCGCGAGCCGCTTCCCGCCGCGCACCACCAGGACGCGGCCCGCAGCGCGGTCGGCCTGCTGGGCGCTGAGCCGGTCGTGAAGGACCTGCAGGCGCCGGGTCTTGGCGAACCACTCTTGTGCGCTGCGGTAGCCGCCTGACGCCCGCCTGTTTCCCTTCTCGCCGATCGGGAGGGACAGGCGGTGCGCGATCGTCCGCACGCCCGCCTGAAGACTTTGAATGTGCGCGAGTTGGGCACGCCGCGCAAGCGCCCACTGATCATGCGTGGCCTTGGTGATACTCCCGGCCCAGCGCGACGAAGACTCCCCTGTCAGGGCCCGCTTACGCTCCGCCCACCTCTCCGCGGAGTGCTCCAGACCATCGGCGCACCGGCGTTTAAGGTCCCTTGAGGCCAGCGAGCCCAGATGCGCGCCCACCAGGCGCAACACCTCCTCGTCGGCGGCGCTCAAGTGGCCCAGACGGGTGCGGATCGCCACACCGGACGGGCCGACGGCCACAAAAGGGGCAGCAATCGTACGCAGCGACGACTCATCACGCATCGATGCACCCCCTCCCCAACACTTGATCAGCAACAGGAAGAACGGTACCGGCCGACACTGACAGTGCCCGCCATGCGACGCGTGCGCGCTACAACACCACGAACCAGTACACGCTCGTGCACACTCACGCACGCTCCTGCACATCTGGAAACGAACAGTTCCCAACCCCCGCCACTGCCCCGAGGTACGGGACGCACTTCACACGCTGGGGAACGCCGCCTTCGACGCCGACATGATCGGCGCCTGGGAAACGTTGAGGCGTCCCTACACCTTCGAAATCCACGGTGTCCACTACCGGTTCGGCCTGCCGTACACCTGAGACGGGGTGCCTTCCGCCCACCCTCTTCCCCCCACAGGGATCGAGGTGCTGCACAGCGCGCCACGGCTGACCAGCAGGTGGTCGCAGGTCGAACCCGGCACCCACGGTTCATCGATCGGCATGCTGTCCTCAGGCCGAACTCATGCCCTCCGCGGTGGTGGTAGGCGATCACCGCCATGAGATCGATGAACCGCTGGTCGCAAACCTGCGCGGTCATGACGAACTCAACTCCGTGACCGTCCTTTTCCATCGGAGCCCGGCACCCGGCACTCGCATAGGCCCAACCGTCGCTGCGGGGGCCGGGCCCCACCACGACCATCCGCAGATCGGGCACTACCTCTCACCGTTCGGGTCCGAGGCCGTAGTCGACGACCTCCACACCATGTCCCTTGAAGAACGCCCGCCCGTGTGACGCAACGGCCTCGGCGGCCGACAGCCCTTCCTCACTCACCGCGCGATCACCCAGACCTGTTGGTGGCCACCATCCGTGTCCGGGAGGTTCGGTTCCCGGCACAAAGCGCGTCCGATCTCGGCGGGGCATGCTGGCGCGGCACTGACACACCAACCGACCGCCTATCTGCTGGTTTCGGCACCACAGGTGCCGCGGAGGTGAATCCCTGTGTTGTACCGTGCCCCCTCCCATATCCCCGGCGAGGACCCCCCTGCGACGGAGTCAGACACGGCCCGTCGCATTGCCCGGATCGGAGCTCTGACAACAGGTCTGCTCTTCACCGCCTGGGTCGTCGACTACATCGACCGGCTGGTGATCGCCCTGGCACTTCCCGACATCGGCAAGGCCTTCCACGTGGACAAGACCGAACAGGGCCTGGTCGTAACGGTGTTCTTCATCGCGTATATGGCCTGCCAGGTGCCGGGAGGCCTCCTGGCGGACCGCTTCGGGTCCCGGCCGATGATGGTGATAGCCCTCATCGCCTGGTCGCTCTTCACCGGATTCACCGGTTTGGTTGCCGCCTTCGCCGTACTCCTGCTGGTCCGCATCCTCTTCGGCGTCAGCGAGGGCATCTTCCCCGGCGCATCCATCAAGGCGCTGAGCGAACGCACCTTGCCCTCACGTCGAGGCGCGGCGATCGGCACCATGCTGTCGTCCAACAGCCTCGGAGCAGCCCTCGCACCGCTCATCGCGGCCCCCGCCATGGCGCTGGTGGGCTGGCGGAGCACGTTCCTGCTCGTCGCCGGTCTCGGCCTGGTGATGGCAGTGATCCTGTGGCGTTTCCTGCCCAGGAAGCTGAGCCGCGAGGAGTTGGGCGGCGCCCCCGTAAAGGCCGAGTTCTCGGCCGACACCGCGACCCAGAAGCCGGTTCCTTCGTGGACGCTGCTGCGGACGCCGGCCATGTGGAAGTTCGCCGCGCTGCTGGGCGGCGGGAACATCGTCGCCTACGGCCTCCTGACCTGGGTACCCAGCTACTTCATGGACGTCCGGCATGTCCAGCTTGCCGACACCGGGTGGCTCGCAGCCATTCCGTGGTTCGTGGCGGCGGCTGCGACCGTCCTGGGCGGGTGGCTGTTCGACCGGTACTTCCACGACCGGGCCCGGCTCATGGTGGTACCCAGCTTCGTCCTCGGAGGCATCTTCATCGGGCTCATGATGGTGGCCCACTCCACCGCCGCCTTCACCACCTACCTCACCCTCGGCAACGCGATCATGGCGCTTCCGACCATGGCCGTCATGGGGCTGCCGCTGCGGGTGCTTCCCACCCGCATCGTCGGCACCGGCATGGGCCTGCTCAATCTCGGCGGCCAGCTCGCGGGAGCCATCACCCCGCTGGTCATGGGCTTCCTCGTCGACCGTTTCTCCTACACCGTCGCCTTCGGCTTCATGCTGGTCGGCGTCGTGGCCTCGATCACGGGCGCGCTCTGGGTGCCGCAGACCACCGACCAGTTCGCACGCTCAGCCCCGGCAGGACTGCTCCAAGCAGCATGAGCACCACAAGCCCAACACGGTGACGCCGCCTTGGCGGACGCGCGCAGGGCTGTGGCGCCCGCTCTTTGGCGGGCGTCACCAGCCCTGCGCGCCCCTCACACCGCGCTGCGGGCCTTCGCCGTCGGTCCGCCCCATCCGCACCGCGCACAGCGCATACCGTGCAGGTGACCCTCAGTCAGCAGCGCGAGCAGAACAGCCATCTCGAAGTGCCGAAGTCAGTGGGCGGGTCAGGTGGTTGCGGCAGAGGCCGATCCCGTTGCGGTTCCCGTTGCAGTCGCCCGCGTTCGCACCCGCCCCCGGGCTCTGGGCCCAGGGTGCTCGGCTCCGGCCTCCCCGAGCAACCGAGCCGCCGAGCCGCCGTGTCCGAGGTGCGGGTCTGCGGGTGAGCTCTGGGTGGGCCGCTGTCGGCGGCGGGAGCCCCCCGGCCGGTGGTTCACGGTGCTGTCCTCAGCCGGGTGGCCGCGAGGTCGGTCGCGGTCGCGAGCGTCGTTTGGCCGGCACGATCGGCGGTGGTGAGGATCTCGGCGAGCGTGGTGCCGATGTGGTGCACCCGCTCGATCGCCTCGCCGTGTCCGATGCCCTCGACCTCGCGGGCCAGCGCGTAGATCACGCCGCCGGCGTTGGCCACGAAATCGGGCGCCCAGAGGATGTCCCGCTGCCGGAGCACGTCGGCGACGTCGTCGGTGACGAGCTGGTTGTTGGCCGGTCCGACGATCGCCGCGCAGCGCAGCCGGGGAACCACTGCGTGGTCAAGGATTTGGCCGACTGCGGCCGGGACGAGGATCTCGGTGTCGGTGGTGATCGCCTGTGCGGGTTCTACCCATGTCGCGCCGAGTTCCTTGGCCAGCACCCTTTTTTGGTCGTCCACGTCGGACACGGTCAGCTCGGCGCCTTGTTCGGCGAGGCTGCGCGCCAGTCGCTCGCCGACCGCGCCGAGCCCGCTGACGGCGATGCGGCGTCCGGCGAGCGATTCGGTGCCGAACCGGTGCACCGACACCGTGCGCAACGCGGCCAGCACCCCGATCGCGGTCGGTAGGGCGGGGGATCCGGAGCCGCCGTGGGACTCGGGGAGGCAGAAGGCGTGCGGGGTGCGCTCCCGTACCACGATCATGTCCTGGGCGCAGGTGCCGACGTCGGGTCCCGTGCTGTAGCGGCCGTCGAACTCCGCGACCAGGTCACCGACGTCGAGGAGCACCGTGCGGCGGTCGATGCGTGCCGGATCGGCGCCCTCGTCCAGAGCGATCACGGTCTTGCCGCCGCCGTAGGCGAGGCCGGCGGCGGCGCACTTGTAGCTCATGGCCTGCGAGAGCCGCAGCACGTCCGCCAGGGCGTCCTGCCAGCAGCGGTAGGCCCGCATCCGGCACCCGCCCACCGCGGGGCCCAGTGCTGTTGAGTGCACCGCGACCATGAGCGTCACGCCGGATCGGGCTCCGCGGCGGATGACCAACCGCTCATGTGCGAGCGGGCCCTGTTTCGCTGCGACATCCTGCATCGGGCTCCCTTTCGGATCATGGTGGCCCCGGCTCTTTCCGGGGGATCCGCCGCAGCATCCGGGCCGCCGCCCATGCGTTGCATCGTCGGGAGCGCACAACGCCGCGCCACAACTTGTGCGGACCGCACCATCCACGCCGGCAGAAGTGCGCTCCACGACATCGTCGGTGGCTCCAAGGGCGGTTTCCGGGGTGCCTTGGACGGAGTTGACGCCAAGGAGCCCGGAGGGCCGGGATACGGGTGCTGTCGACGTGGTCCGCCGGTAAAGCGCCGTGTCCCGGCGGGGGCGGAGGCAACCGGCTCGAGCAATCCGCCTGCGGATCCGGCGTATTGGGGTCCGGCGACGAACGCGAGGTGCCCGTCTGGTGCTCAGCGACGAAGACGGCCCGGGGGTGCCGGCTGGATGCTCCTGCGCATCCTCACCGCCACGGTGGGCTGCTGGAGGCATTCTGATGAGACTGCACGGAACCAAGACAGCGGTGTTGTGTGTGATCGCGCTCGCCGCCACGGCCTGCTCCGCGGGGGCCTCGGGCTCGGGCGCCGGGAGCCAGGGCGCCTATGTCCGCAACGGCACGTTCACGTCGACCCTGTCGCAGGACCCGGGCAAACTCGACCCGTACCACACCGTGGTCGCCGCGGCCAACGACCTGCTGTCTTTCACCTACGACCCGCTGGTGGCCCTGGACGACAAGGGAAATCCGGTCCCGGGCATCGCGACCAAGTGGCATGTCACCCCCTCGTCGGTCACTCTGACCCTCCGCAAGGGCGTCACGTGCTCCGATGGCTCGGCGGTGACCCCCAGCGTCGTCAGCAAGGACCTGGACTATCTCAAGGACCCCAAGTCCGCCTCGCCGCTGCTTGGCATCGTGCTGCCGGGCCCGGACTTCACCACCAAGGCCGACGACGCCGCGGGCACCGTCACGATCACCACCGGCACACCCGACGGCCTGCTGCTCCCGTCGCTGGCCGCCTTCTTCGTGGTGTGCGGCAGCGGCACGGCCGATCCCACCGCACTGGCCAGGACCAGCAGTGGATCGGGCCCCTACAAGCTGACCGAGGCCGTCCCCAACGACCACTACACGCTGGTCCGCCGCGACGCGTACGCCTGGGGGCCCAACGGCGCCAGGATCAATGTGCCCGGAGCCCCGCAGAAGATCGTCCTGAAGATCGTCAACAATGACACCACCGCGGCCAACCTCCTCACCAGCGGCACCCTCAACGGCAGCATCGTCAACGGCCCCGACCGGCAGCGGCTGATGGCCACCATGAAGGAGTACCGCTTCGAGAACGGCGGGACCCTGGCGGTGTTCAACGAGCACCCGGGCCATCCCGGTGCCGACCCGGTGGTCCGCAAGGCGCTCACGCAGGCCCTGGATCGCGGGCAGATCGCCGATGTGCTCACCGACCGGCAGGGCAAGATCGGTGACAGCACGATGGGTGTGCCGCCGATGGTCTGCGACGACTTTGGTGCTGCGGCGGGCATCCCCGCGTTCGACGCGGCGGCCGCGGCCGCCGCGCTGGATGCGGCGGGCTGGCGCAAGGGCGCGGACGGGATCAGGGCGAAGGGCGGTAAGCGGCTGACCCTCACCGCGATGTACTCCTCCGACCGGCCGAACGCGTCGGCGGGCATGGAGCTGTTCTCGGCCGCGTGGAAGAACCTCGGGGTCGAGGTGAAGGTGAAGAGCCTGAACTCGGCCGCCTTCCTGCAGGCGGTCTTCCAGAGCGACAACTGGGACGTCACCCCGGAGATCAACCTGGCCACCCAGCTGCCGTCACAGAGCGTCAGCTTCTTCTCGGGCCCCGGCGCCCCCAAGGGATCCAACTTCGCCGGCATCCACAACAGCGCCTACGAGCAGCTGGTCGCCCAGGCGGTCAAGGCCCCCGGCCGGCCCGGCTGCCAGATGTGGACCCAGGCCGAGAAGGCGCTCTTCGCCCGAGCCGACGTCGTCCCCATCGCCCAGCGGTACGTCAGCTACTTCGGGCGCGGCGCGACCTTCGAGATCTCCGGCGAGATGCCCCTGCCGACCAGCATCCGGCTGCGCGCCCACTAAAGGAGACACCACGCCATGGCTCAGCCATCCCCGGGCCGCGTGACACTCCCGCGCGACGGTTCCCGGGCGGTCGTCGCACGCGCGGAGCACCAGGGGGAGGACATCCGGCGGTCCTCCCCCTGGGCACGGTTCTTGATCAGACGAGTGGTACGCCTGGCGATCTCGCTCTTCGTGGTCATCACCGCCTCGTTCCTGCTCGTCCACCTCGTCCCCGGGGATCCGGTGCGCTCCGCTTTGGGCATCACGGCCGACCCCGCTGTGGTGGCGGCCCGCCGAGCCCAACTTGGCCTGGACAAGCCCTTGCTGACGCAGTACCTGCACTACCTGGGGGGCGTCTTCACCGGGAACCTCGGTACCTCGATCACCAGCGGCGATCCGGTGTCGTCGGTCATCGCCACCCGGCTGCCGGCGACCGCACAGTTGGCGGGTGGGGCGTTCCTGCTCACCGCGCTGGTGGCCATCCCCGTCGGTATGTGGGTGGCCGCGGCCACTTATGGTGGGCGCCGCCGCGGCGCGGATCTCGCCTTCACCAGCGTGACCGGCATCTGCACCACCGTCCCCGACTTCCTGATCGGCGTGGGCCTGGTCTTCGTCTTCGCCGTCACCCTCCCCTGGCTGCCACCCGCCGGCGCCGACACACCCGCCTCCTACCTTCTGCCCGTGCTCGCTCTGGCACTCGGTCCCAGCTGCCAACTCGCCCGCATCATCCGCACCGAGACCACCCGCGTCCTGGGGCAGGACCACCTGCGGGTCGCCCGCAGCAAGCGCCTGCCCGCACGACTGCTCTACCTGCGCCACGCGCTGCCCAACGTGCTCACCGCGGGGCTCACCGTCGGCGGCATCCTGTTCGCCTCGCTGGTCGCAGGCAGCGTCCTGGTCGAGAACGTCTTCGCCTGGCCAGGGCTCGGCAGCACCGTGGTGGGCGCGATCGTCGCCCAGGACTACCCGCTGGTGCAGGCGATCGTCCTGCTCCTGGGTTCGGTGGTGCTGGTGGTGAACCTCGTCGTCGATCTGGCCCTTGGTCTGCTCGACCCCCGCTCGACCCTCACGAGGAGCTGAACAACGTTGAAGGCTCCCCTCCCTGAGGGGAGGGGATTGTCCACCCTCCAGGGCTGAGCGGGGATTTACGGCTCAGGCTGCCTCTGGGTCCACCGGACCTGGAGGTCTTACGCCCTCGACACCGTGCGGGTTCCAACCTGCCCGGACCAGCATCACGCGGGCGGAGTTCTTGTCCCTGGGGGACACGGCTGCGCACACGGTGCAGGTATACGTTCTCATCGAGAGAGGTAGTGCGTGCTTGGTTCTCGCTCCGCACGTTGCACAGTCCATCGTGGTGTGCGCCGGGTGCACCAGACGGACGTCTCGCGCGTGTTTGCGGCCCATCTCGACCAGGGCGCGCTTGGTCGCGGCGATGGCGGCATCCGCCGCCTTGCGGGCCATGGTCGTCTTCGCGAGGAACGTCGGCCGGAAGTCCTCCACCGCAACCCCGTCATGGCCGCGCATGACGGCCTTGGCCCACTTGCGGCCGGTGTCCTCACGCTGCCTCGCGATCTTCTTGTGCAGCTTCGCCGCCTGCGCCTGCGCCGTCCGGTAGCCCGCGGATGCGGGCACTCCCTTCGGACGGCGCCGCCGGGCCATCATCCGCTGGTACCTCGCGAGCCGCTGCGCGGCCCGCTTGCCGTGCCCGCCATGCGGGAGGTCGTAGGCGTCATCCGTGGTGGTAGCGGTCTCCTTCACCCCCCAGTCCACGCCCAGCACGCGGCCGGTCTCAGCGAGCGGCTCAACCTGAGCCGCGACGACGAAGGACGCGTACCAGTGGCCGAGACTGTCCTGGTACACGCGCACACTGGACGGATCCGCGGGCAGCTCCCGCGACCACACCACCGTCAGGACGACCCCGCCCGCAAGGTGCAGACGACCGTCATCAAGCCGGAAACCGCGCCGGGTGTAGTTCAGGCTCGGCCGCGCCTCCCGCTTCTTCTTCCACCGGGGCATCCCCGCCCGGCGGTGCATCGCAACCCGGTCCTTGATGTCCTTCAGGGCCTTCGCGCGGGATGTGGAGAAGTCGCGTATCACCTGCTGCTGAGGCACGCTCGCGCCCTCAGCCAGCCACGGCGTCACCCTGCGGGCCTCGGTCAGCATCTTGTCGAGCTGCGCCGGACCACACGTCAGCTTCTCGCCCGTTGCCCTGGCCTGCTGATACACGGCCTTCGACTTGGCCACACATTCGTTCCAGATCCACCGGCAGCGATCCCACTCGGCTTCAAGCTGACGCCGGGCCGTCGCGGACAGGCGCACACGGAAGGTGTACCGGGCATGCCCGGCGTCCTTTGTGGTCGCTTCCGTCGTCATGCATCCGAACCTACCCGGGAGGACTGACAGTTGAGAGTTCTCGATCATCGTGGGCGACATCACCGCCGTGCGGGGTCGACACCGGATCGCCCCGACGGCGATCCGGCTATCCCTGCCCTGCCCCGCAGGAGCCCGATTCCTCCCCGGCCTGAAAGCCGGGACATCCTCGGAGGAACCCGGTGACCAAGCAAGGCAGCCGGTACGCCTCCCGGATCGGCCCCACCGGGATGGTGGGCGCAGTCGGCCTGCTCCTGCTGCTCTTCCTGGCGATTGCCGGCCCCGTCATCTGGGGCGCCGCCGCCTCGCACCTGGACGTGGCCGCAGCCCAGCAGGGACCCTCCGCCCGGCATCTGCTCGGCACCGACAGCCTGGGCCGGGACATGCTCGCCCGCGTGATGTCGGGGGCCCGTCTCTCCCTGGTCCTCGCGGTGCTGGCGACCGCCTTGGGTTCGGCGGCCGGCGTGCTGCTCGGCGCGTTCCCCACCGTCCTTGGCCGCCGCGGCCGCCGGGCCTGGGAATCCGTGATGAACACCGCGATCGCGTTCCCCGCGCTGCTGCTGGCGTTGTGCGTCGCGACCGTGGCCGGTGTCGGAGCGACAGGGGCGGTGTGGGCCCTCGGTATCGCGACCGCCCCCAACTATGCGCGCCTGACCTACACCCTCGCCTCGTCCGTGTCCGGGGCGGACTACGTCTTGGCCGCACGGATCCTCGGCGTGTCCCGGTGGCGCCTGATGCTGCGTCATATCCTGCCCAACATCGCCGAACCGTTGATCGTGACCACGACCCTGCAGGTCGGTGGCATGCTCATCGCGCTGTCCGGGCTGAGCTTTATCGGGTTGGGCGTCCAGCCGCCCTCCTACGACTGGGGGCGCCTGCTCAGCGAGAACCTCAACCGCATCTACACTGCCCCCGCCGCGGCGCTGGGGCCCGGCGTCGCCATCGTCATCGCCGGCCTGGTCTTCAACGCCCTCGGCGAGAGTGCGGCCGCCCTCGTCCGCGCAGATGCGGCCGCCGCCGCCCGGGCCGCCCGTCCGCGCTGGTTCGGTGGGGCACTGCGCCGCACCGCCGCCAGCCGGCCGCCGGCCGGGACGACCGGGACGACCGGGACGACCGGGCAGCAGGAGACCGCCGTGCCCCCGGCCGACGCCGACGCGTACGCGCTGCGCGTGCACGGCCTTTCGGTCGTCTTCCCCGGCCCGTCTGGGCCGGTGCACACCGTCCGGGGCGTCACCCTGGACGTGGGGCGCGGCGAGAGGGTCGGCATCGTCGGCGAGTCGGGCAGCGGCAAGACGCTGACGGCCATGGCGATCGCCGGACTTGTGCCGCAGCCGGGCCGGGTCACCGCCGGCCGGATGGAGATCGCCGGACGGGACCCCGCAGCGTTGCGCCCACCCGAGCAGCGCAGGCTGCTGGGTTCGATGACCGCTGTGGTCTTCCAGGACCCGCTGAGCTCGTTCAACCCCGCACTGAAGATGGGGCGTCAACTCACCGAGGCCAGCGAGGTCCACCTCGGCCTGACCCACGCCGAGGCGATGCGGCTCGCACAGGAGCGGCTGGACCAGGTACGCATCCCCAGCCCCGCCCTCAGGATGGCCCAGTACCCGCACGAGCTGTCCGGCGGCATGCGCCAGCGCGCCATGATCGCCATGGGTCTGATGGGGCAACCCGAACTGATCATCGCCGACGAGCCGACCACTGCGCTCGACGTGACCGTGCAGGAACAGATCGTGCGGCTGTTGGGCCAGATCAACCAGGACACGAAAGCGGCGGTCCTGATGATCTCGCACGACATCTCGGTCGTCACCTCGCTGTGCCAGCGGGTGGTGGTGATGTATGCAGGCCGGATCGTCGAGGACATCGACGTCGCCTCCCTGCTCAAGGGCCCCGCCCATCCCTACACCGAGGCGCTCCTGGCGTCCGTGCCCCACATGGCCAGCGACCGGGACCAGCCGCTGGCCACTATCCCCGGCCGGCCCCCGCAGCCCCTCGAGCTGCCCGGTGGCTGCGCCTTCGCACCGCGCTGCCGGTTCGCATCGGACAAGTGCCGCAGCGAGCAGCCGCCACTGGAGTTCCGGGACGGGCGGCGCATCGCCTGCTGGCATCCGCGTCCGCCGTTTCCGGCGGGCCCTACCGACACGACGACCACCACGACGGGGCAGGCATGACCGGATTGCGGATCGAAGGGCTGACCGTACGGTACGGGCGGGGCCGCCGAGCCATGACGGCGGTCGACGGGGTGAGTCTCACCGTGCCCCCGGGAAAAATCGTCAGCCTGGTGGGTGAGTCGGGCTCGGGTAAGTCGACCCTCGCCCGCGCCGTCGTCGGGCTCGCTCCCGTTGCCGCGGGCCACATCCTGCTGGACGACGAGGACATCGCCTCCCACACGGCCCGCCACCGGCACATCCAGATGGTCTTCCAGGACCCCTACGCCTCCCTCAATCCGCGGATGACGGTCGGAGCGACCCTGGACGAGGCGCTCCGGGCCCGCGCCGGTGCGCGCCTGACACGTGAGCAGCGCGGTCAGGGGATCGGCCGGCTGCTGGATCTGGTCGCGCTGTCCCCGGAGCATGCGGGCATGCTGCCTGGGCGCCTGTCGGGCGGCCAGCGGCAGCGGGTGGCCCTCGCACGGGCGCTCGCGGTGCGCCCCGACGTCATCATCGCCGACGAGATCACCAGTGCCCTCGATGTCTCCGTGCAGGGCGCAGTACTCAACCTCGTCCGCGACATCCAGGCCCGCTTGGGCACCTCGATGCTGTTCATCTCGCACAACCTCGAGGTGGTCCGGTACGTCAGCGACGTCATCGCCGTGATGTACCTGGGCCGCATCGTGGAGGCCGCGCCCACCGAGGAACTCCTCGCCCGGCCCCGCCACCCCTACACCAAAACCCTGCTGGCAGCCGTGCCCCGGCTGGGCCGGTCCTGGCGCGAGATCACCACGCCGTCCGGAGACCTGGACGCCCCCGATCCCCACCATCCTCCGCAAGGCTGCCCTTTCCACCCCCGCTGCCCCGTCGGGCCGCGCGTGAACGCCTCCCGTTCGGTGTGCCTGACCCTGGACCCGCAGCTCGGCGCGGCGAGGCGGCCCCACCGGGCCGCCTGCCACTTCGCCGACGACCCGGCGGCCGCCGGCGGCCTCAGGGCGACCGGCCCGACCCTGGACGCCGCGGGGATTGCCGAAAAACGCGACGGCCCGTCGAATGGTGGGCACGCCTCGCTCGCCGCGGTGGCCGCCACCGACGAAGAGACCGCGACGAAGGAGCAACGTTGACACTGGACCAGGCGGAACTGGGGCGACGGCTCGAAGAGCTCGCCCGCACCTACCGCGTACCCGGCGCCACCCTGGCCGTCCACGCGGGCGGCCGGACCACTCTCGCGGCGGCGGGCGTGCTCAACCGGGGTACGGGAGTGCAGACCACGACCGACTCGCTGTTCCAGATCGGTTCCATCACCAAGACCCTGACCACCACCCTGGTGATGCAACTGGTGGACGAGGGGCTGCTCGACCTCGACGAGCCGGTGGTGAAGGTACTGCCCACGTTCAAGGTGGCCGACCCGGACGTGACCGCGTCGGTGACGATGCGTCACCTGCTCACCCATACCAGCGGCATCCAGGGCGACGTCTTCGCCGACGTCGGCCGCGGGGACGACGTGCTGGAGCGGTTCGTGGCCCGGTTGGCGGAGCTGGGCCAGTCGCACCCCATCGGTGCCACCCAGTCGTACTGCAACACCGGCTTCGCCGTCGCCGGCCGGGTCATCGAGGTGCTCACCGGCAAGCTGTGGGACACCGCCCTGCGCGAGCGTCTCCTCTCCCCCCTGGGCATGGACCACACCTTCACCCTGCCCGAGGACGTGCTGCGCTTCCGGGCCGCCCTGGGGCACCTGCCAGTGCCGGAGGGCGGAGCCGACGACTGGCCACAACCCGCGCCGCGCTGGGACATCCCACGCTCGGCCGGACCGGCGGGCATCGTCGTCGCCACCGCCGAGGACCTCGTCGCCTTCGCCCGTATGCACCTCGCGGACGGCGCGGCCGCGGACGGCACCCGTGTGCTGTCCGCCACTTCCGCACACATGATGCGCGAGCCGCAGGTCGCGGTGCCGGACCGCTGGACCATCGCCGATCACTGGGGCCTGGGCTGGTTCCTGCCGACCTGGCAGGGCCGGACCCTGTACGGCCACGACGGCGGCACCATCGGCCAGAGCGCCTTCCTGCGCATCCTCCCCGACCGGGACGTCGTCATCGTCCTGCTCGCCAACGGCGGACGCACCCGGGAGCTTTTCTGGGCGGTCGCGAACGAGGTACTCCCCGAGGCCGCCGGGCTGTACATGCCCGGGCCGCCGCAGCCGCCCGCCGAGCGCATCGCCGTGGATCTCGCCGACTGGTACGGGAGCTACGAGCGGCACGGCGTGCGCATGGACCTCGCGCCGTGCCAGGACGGCACGCCGCATCTGACCGTGACCGTCACCGAGGGGCTGGCCGGTCTCGAGGAGCCACCGCACCGGATGCCGCTGACCGCCGTCGATCCGGACGCCGGTCTCTTCGTCACCCGGGAGCAGGACGTCGCCGCGTGGGCGCCTGTCGTCCTTTACACCCTGGGTGATGGCTCCCGCTACATCCACCTCGGTGGTCGCGCCACGCCGAAGGTCGGCTGAACACGCGGCCCTCGTGGCGCCGCGCCGATGGCCGGGTGCGGCGGCACGAGGGCCAAAGTCCGGGGGCCTGCGCCAGAGGCGCCGGCCCCCGAGCCTATGCCGGGCAGTTGCTCAGCCGGTGCCGAGCAGCCGTCCCATAAGCGCCGCCAGGAGCGCCGCCCGCTGCGGCATCGCGGACACGTCGGCGTACTCGCCCGGGGCGTGCGCATGGTCCCCGACCGCACCCAGCCCGTCCAACGTGGGCACTCCGAGACCGGCGGTGACGTTGCCGTCCGAGCCGCCGCCGACCGCCGCGCGGCGCAGGGGGGCCAGCCCCAGCGCCTGAGCCTCTTGCGCGGCCGAGGCGAACAGGTGTGCCGAATGGGAGGACTCCAGCGCGTACCGGTTGACGCCCCCGTCCAGTTCCAGGCCGGCGTCAGCGGCCACGGGCTTAAGCGTACGCAGGACGGCGTCCACCCGTTCCAGTTCGGCCGCCGTCCATGCCCGCACGTCCACCTGCACCAAGGCCTGTTCGGGAACCGTGTTCATTGAGGAGCCGCCCGACAGCACGGTCGGGGTCACGCTGGTGCCTGCGGTGGCATCGCCCAGTGCGGCGATGCGCAGCACCTGGTGGGCGACTTCCACGGTCGCGTTGATGCCCCTCTCCGGTTCCAGTCCCGCGTGCGCCGCCCGCCCGCGGACGTGAAGCCGGTAGGCGCCGATGCCCTTGCGTGCGGTCTTCAGCGCCCCGGCTGCGCTCGGTTCCGGCACCAGCACCGCCCGGCAGCCGCGGGCGGTGTCCTCGATCAGCTCCCGCGAGGACGGGGCGCCGAGCTCCTCGTCGCTGGTGAGCAGGACCGCGACGCCCTGCGCCGACGGCAGCAGCCGCAAGGCCGCGAACATCTGCACGAGGCCGGCCTTCATGTCGAAGACACCGGGGCCACTGGCCCGGTCACCGTCCACCGTGAACGGCCACCCGGCGAGCGTGCCGGTCGGCCACACCGTGTCGAAGTGGCCGAGCACCAGCACGTCGCCGGTACCCGAACCCGGCCACAGCAGATGGGGCCGGCCTCCGAGCTCCAGGCGCCTGGGCGCGCTTTTCAGTGCCTGCGCGCCGAGTTCCGCGACCAGGTCCGCACACGCGTGCAGGGCCGGCAGGTCCTGGGAGAACGACTCCTGCTCCACCAGCGCGGCCAGCTCGGCCCGCATCCGCGGCGCCTGCGAGGCGGCCGCGGCCAGCAGCGCGGCGTGCTTCACCGGGCCACCGCCGCCCGGGCGGCTCGCTCGCCGTGGCCGGCACGCAGCACGCGGCCTCGCCGCTCACCGGTGAACTCCCCGCAGTCCACCACGACATCCCCGGCCAGCACCACATACGGGATGCCCGTCGGCTTGACGTCGGGCACCGTGTAGGTGCCGTCATGGCCGACCTTCTCCACATCGATGACGCACAGGTCGGCAATGGCGCCGGGCCCCACCCAGCCCCGTGCGGCGAGGCCGAACTGGGCGGCACTGGCCGAGCTCGCCTTACGGACCGCCTCCGGCCAGTCCACCACCTTCTCTTCGCGCACGTAGCGGCCGAAAAACCGGGGGAAACAGCCCCAGGTGCGCGGATGATCCAGCCCGGTGGGCATGCCGTTGTCCGAACCGATACCGATGAGCGGATCGGCCATCATCGTCCGCAGGTCCGACTCGGCCATCATGGTCGGCACGATCATCGCGTTCACGTCGGCTGTGATCAGGGAACACAACACCTCCCACGCGTCGCCCTCGCCGCTGACCTCCTTGAGGGTCCGGCCGGCGACGGCGGTGTCCCGGTGACGGTTGATCAGCACGTCGGCGGGCGTCACCTGGCGCCACAGCCCCGCCGCCACCGCCTGCGCCACATCCTCGGCCCTGGCCCGCAGACGGGCACGCTCGGCCGGGTCGGCCATCCGGGCCAGCAGCGCCTGAGCGCCTCCGGCGAGCGCCTCGGGGGGCAGCAGCGCGTGGAGCATGGTGCCTCCGGCGAGGTAGGGGTACACGTCACCGCGGACGTCCACGCCGGCCACCCGCGCCGCGTGCAGCTTTCCCAGCAGCATCGAGGACTTGCCGTGGTTGGGCCGGCCGGCCGCCTTGCAATGGGAGATCTGCACCGGGATGCGTGCCCGCCGGCCGATCTCGATCGCCTCGTCCAGGCCGGCCTCCAGGGCGTCGCTCTCGTCGCGCATATGGGTCGCGTACGGGCGCCCCCACCGGTGGGCGACCTTGCCCAGTGCCACCAGTTCCTCGACGTCGCCGTACGCCCCCGGTGTGTAGATCAGACCGCTGGAGAAGCCGACGGCCCCCGCCGCGAACGCCTCGTCGGCCAGCGTGCACATCGCTGCCAGCGCCTTAGGGGCCAGCGTGCGGCGCATGCCGTTGGCGGTCAGCCGCAGCGTGTGGTGCCCGACCATCACGGCCAGGTGGTTGGTGGGACCGGCGGCCTCGATGTCGTCGAGATAGGTGCCGAAGGAGCGCGCTGTGTAGGCGGCCCCGGCCGCGAGGTCGCCGAACAGGGCCTGGGCCTCCTTGGCGGCCGCGTCGTCCATCGGGGCGGCGGAATAGCCGCAGTTGCCGGCGATCTCGGTCGTCACACCCTGGAGCAGCTTGAAGGGCTGCGGATCGGACATCATCGGGACCATGTCCGAGTGGCTGTGCGGGTCGATGAACCCCGGCGCGATGGCCATCCCCGCAACGTCGATCTCCCGCCGAGCGGGCCCCAGATTGCGGCCGACCGCCCTCACCCGGTCACCCGTGATGGCGACGTCCGCCCGCACCCCCGGGGAGCCCAGGCCGTCGTAGACGATGCCGCCGAACAGCTTCAGGTCGTACACGCCACGTCTCCTTAACTGTGGTTGCCTGCGGGATGGCAGTCTCACCAAAGGCCCGCACCCCCACCTCGTTCTCCGCGACCAATCCGGTGCGGCGACCATGTGGCCTGGCACATATCCCCGCCGGGTGCGGCGTGCGACCGTAAGCGGCATTGGAAGGACGGAACGTGACGAACCCTTACGCGCATCCCTCCCTCGCGCGGATCCTCGACCTGCTGGGGACATCCGCCGCCCGCCTGCTCGCCGCGCCGGCAGGATGTGACATCCCGGTGACCGATCACACCGTCCTGGACGTCACCGAGGAGGAGGGGCCGGCCCGTGAGGGGGCGATCCTGCTGGCCGTCGGGATGCGTCCCGACGCCGCGGCCCTCCTGGACGCCCTGCCCGCGCTCGGCCGGGCACGCGTTGCGGCGATCGCCCTCAAGACCCGCGGGGCCGACACCGGGCCGCTGGTCAAGGCCGCCACCGCCGCAGGAGTCGCTGTGCTCGCCGTCGCCGACGTCATTCCCTGGCGGCACCTCGACGCACTGCTCGCCGCCGCCGCAGGCAACGTCGGACAGGACGCGCCAGGATTTCCCTCGGCCGCCGCGGTCGGCGACCTGTTCGCCCTGGCCAACGCCGTGGCGGCGATGGTGGGCGGCGCCATCACCGTCGAGGACCCCCAGCAGCGGGTCCTGGCCTACTCCAACCTCCCCGGCCAGCCGATCGACGACGCCCGCCGCGACACCATCCTCGGGCGGCAGGTACCCCTGGACGACCACTACCTGCAGGTCTACCGGCGACTGTGGCGCGCCCCCGGGGTCGTCCGGGTCGGTGACGCCTCGCCGCTGCCCCGCCTCGCGGTGGCCATCCGGGCCGGCACCGAACCTCTCGGCTCCATCTGGGCGGTAGAGTCCGGCACCCCGCTCGGTCCCGAGGCCGAGCAGGCACTCGCCGACGCCGCCAAGGCGGCCACGCTCCACCTGCTCAGACTGCGCCGCGCAACCGAGCTGGAACGCCGGGCCCGCGGCGAACTGCTCCGCTCCCTGCTCGCCGGCAAACTCCCCTCCGCGGCCAGGTTCGGCATCGACTGTGGCCGAATGACCGTGCTCGCCCTCGAACTGCCCTCCTCCTCCCCCACCCCGCTCAACACCCTCGGGCTGCAGGTCGCAGACCTGGTGATGGCCTGCGCGGAGACGTTGACCTCTTCCGTCTCCTGTGTGGTCGAGGGACAGGTCGTCTACGCCCTGCTCCCCCTTGCGCAGGACGTACCGCAGGCGCGGGTGGCGTCACTGGCCGAGATGGTCATCACCCGCTGCGAGGAGTCGCTGCACACCCGGCTGCGGGCCGGCATCGGCTCCGCAGTGGCCGACTTCGCGGACGTACCGCGCTCGCGTCAGGAGGCGGACCGGGTCCTGGCGGTGCTCGCCGCCGAACCACACCGCGCCCGCGTCGCATCCCTCCAGGACGTGCGCTGCCAGGCGATCCTGCTGGAACTCCAAGAGAGCATCGCCAACGACCCGCGGATCCAGCTCGCCTCGGTCACCGCCATGCTGCGCCACGACGCCGAAAAGGGCACCCGGTACGCCCAGACCCTCCTGGCCTACCTCGACGCCTTCGGTGACACCACCGTCGCAGCCGACCGCCTACACGTCCACCAGAACACCTTCCGCTACCGCATCCGCCGCCTCGGGGAGCTGTTCGGCGTGAACCTGCAGGACGCGGACGAACGCCTCGTTCTCTGGCTTCAGTTGCGACTGCTGCTCTCCCAGGCAAGAGCAGCGCCGACCACCGCCCAAGGCCTTCACGTCGTCGGCCCCCACCAAGTCCCCGACCAGGATTGATCCGCGGCGACGAAGCACATGTGGGCGGATGCAAACACAGTAAGGGGGTGGCTACTTCACCCTCGGCCGCCCCCACGGGCGCCGCACCCGACGCGCTGGACCGGGCGGCCACCGCCGCGGCGGTGGCCCAGGCCCGTGCCGCAGTCGATGTCCGTGAACTCACCGACATCCCCGCTCTGACAAGCGCGGCCCTGCTGTTCGCCAACATCTGGAACACCGACCGGCCCCCGCTCAACTCCGACGTCATGCGGGCCCTCGCCCACGCCGGCAACTACGTGGTGGGCGCCTTCGACGGCGAGGAACTGCTTGGCGCATCCGTTGCCTTCCTCGGTCTGCGCCAGGGGCCGATGCTGCACTCCCATATCAGCGGCGTCCGCGCCTCCGCGCAGGGCCGCAGCATCGGCTTCGCGCTCAAACTCCACCAACGTGCCTGGGCTCTCGCCCGCGGGATCGAGAACATCACCTGGACCTTCGACCCGCTCATACGACGCAACGCCTATTTCAACCTGGTCAAACTCGGTGCCCGCGCCACCGAATACCTCACCGACTTCTACGGCGACATGACCGACGGGATCAACCAAGGCCAGCACAGCGACCGGCTCCACCTCACCTGGCCGCTGCTGGCCACCCACGTCATCGATCTGCTCGACGCCATGCCCAGCCGCCGCCCCGCACAGGCGGATGCCGCCGCCCACGCCGAGCCCCGGCTGGTGCAGGGCCCGAACGGCGGCCCCCAGCCGCACCCGACCGGCGCGCAGGCCCAGCTGGTCTGGATCCCTGCGGACATCGAGGCCCTGCGCCGCGCGGACCCCGCCGGTGCCGCGCACTGGCGGCTCGCGCTGCGCACCGCGCTGACCGGCGCCCTCGCGGAGGGCTACGACATCCGGACCTGCACCCGGTCCGGGCACTACCTACTCACCCGGAGGAACCCGTCTTGAACCCTCCCTCCGCTGAAGCAAGGGGATTCCTGGCTCAGGCTGCCTGCGGGCCCGGCGGACCTACGGGTCTTACACCCTCAACACCAGCCGGGTCGGAACCTGCCCGGTTCGGTACTACAAGCAAAGGAGTTGCTATGCCAGCCTGGCTCCCGCTCAGCACGGTGTGCGCGCTTGGTTCTCGCAACGCACACCGAGCAGCCTACCCGCTCGCGTGGACGGTCTTTCGCCCTGGAGGCGAAACCCCGTTGCCTGCCCTGCTCCGCAGGAGTCCGATTCCCCTCCAGCCTGAAGGCCAGGGCATCCTCGGAGGAACCAGGTGAAGATCACAGGATGCGAACTGCGGCGCGTGCGGCTGCCGCTCGTCGAGCCCTTCCGCACCTCGTTCGGCACCCAGCACGCCCGCGAGCTGCTGCTGCTGCGCATGGTCACCCCCGACGCGGAAGGCTGGGGCGAGTGCGTGGCGATGAACCAGCCGCTGTACTCGGCGGAGTACATCGACGGTGCCGAGCACGTCGTCCAGCACTTCCTGCTGCCCCGGCTCGCCGCGGTTGACGAGGTGACGGCCGCCCATGTCGCGCCGCTGCTCGCCCCCATCAAGGACCACCGCATGGCGAAGGCGGCCGTGGAGATGGCCGTTCTCGACGCCGAACTGCGGGCCGCCAGCATGCCCTTCGCCCGCTACCTGGGCGCAGTGCACGACACGGTTCCAGCCGGTGTGTCGGTGGGAATCATGGACTCGACGAAGAGGTTGCTCGACGCGGTGGCCGGCTACCTGGACGCCGGATATCTGCGCATCAAGCTGAAGATCCAGCCCGGCTGGGACGTGGAACCCGTCCGCGCGGTGCGGGAACGCTTCGGCGACGACCTGCTGCTCCAAGTCGACGCCAACACCGCATACACCCTCGCCGACGCACCCACCCTCGCCCAACTGGACCCGTTCGGCCTGCTGCTGATCGAGCAGCCACTGGCCGAGGACGACATGCGCGGCCACGCCCAACTGGCCCAGCGCATCCGCACACCCCTGTGCCTGGACGAGTCGATCACCTCGGCCCGCGCCGCGGCCGACGCCCTGGCCATCGGGGCCTGCTCGATCATCAACATCAAACCCGGTCGCGTCGGCGGCTACCTGGAAGCCCGGCGCATCCACGACGTCGCCGCCGCCATGGGCGCCCCCGTATGGTGCGGCGGCATGCTCGAGACAGGGATCGGCAGGGCCGCCAACGTGGCACTCGCCGCGCTTCCCGGCTTCGTCCTGCCGGGCGACACCTCGGCCTCGGCACGCTACTACGCCAAGGACATCACCGCGCCCTTCGTCCTGTCCGACGGGCACCTGCAGGTGCCCGACGCACCCGGATTCGGCATCGAGGTCCAACCCGACGCGCTGGAGGAGTTCACGATCTCGCGCACCTACGTGAACCTGCAGGCCCTGCGGTAGGACCCCAGATACGGGGGCCGAAAACCGCCGGCAGCCGAACCCCCGGGGGGATTCGGCTGCCGACGGTGCTTGGCACGGATCGGCACGCGCCCGCACCCGCGGCCTCAAGCCAAGCACCGCAAGGTCAGCCGGTCGGCTGCGCCGCCCGGATGTAGTCGACGGCGGCGCGGGCCACGGTGCCGATGACGGCGTCAGCCGGAGGATTCACATACGCCGGCGAATGGGGGCAGGTGAAGACGGCGACGGCGTACCGGCCGCCGTCCGGGTACTCCACCACGCCGACCTCGTTACGGACGAACGGCAGCGTCCCGGTCTTGCCCGCAACGGCCACCGCGTCGTCCGGGAAACCGCTGCGCAGCCGGTGCGGCCACACCTGCAGTCCCAGGATGCGGCGCATCGCCGCGCAGGCCTTGGCCGACGCCGCCTGGTTGCGCCAGATCATCGAAAGGAGGGCGGTGATCGAGCGGGGTGTCCCGCGGGTGGCAGAGGGGATGTGCAGCACACGGGAGGCGCGCAGCCGCTCGGCTTGCGTATCACTGAGGTCCAGAACGTCGGCGCCGCCGAACTCTTCGTCGAACGCGGCGTAGATGTCCCGGCACGTCCCCTCCAGCCGGACCTCCTTCAACCCCAGACCGCTCATCCTGGCGTTGATGGCGTCGATACCCAGCAGGTCGCACAGGATGTCCGTCGCCGCGTTGTCGCTCACGCTCATCATCCAGTAGGCCAGATCGCGCAGGGAGACGTCGATCGGGTCGAGCATGACCGACAACCCGGTCGGCCCCGGCGACCGGCCGCCCTCTGGCACATGCACACGGCCGCTCAGGTCGACCGTGCCCTCGTCGGACCGGGCATACAGCTCGACCAACACCGGGATTTTGCAGACACTGGCCAACAGCACCGCCTCGTCCGCCCCGTACTCGAACTGCACCCCACTGTCGATGTCCACGGCATGGACGAAACCGCCCGATCCAGCCGCCGCGAACGCCTCCGCAACCCTGCACCGCACCAGCTCCGCTTCAACCCGCGCCCCGACGCGGCCGCCGGGCGGGCTGCCGACCCTCGCCCTGCTCTCCTCCATAACCGTGACCCCTTCCAGGATGTCGAGTTCACTCCCCAGCAACCCCCACCCACCCCTACCGAAAACACGCGGAAGCAGGACGCAGGAGCAGGGCGCGGGAGCAGCATGGACACCGGAGGAGGGCCGCGTCTTCGTCGGCGGCGACAAGGCCGGCAGGTGCGATGCGGTGGGTCGGCCCAAGACACCACAGGCATCCACCCGGGGCAGGTAGGGGGTGGAGGCGGCGCGGATCGCGCCGGTGCCGCCGGCTGCGGTGTGCACGGTCAACAGGCCCGCCCTGAAAGGCCGTGCTGACCCCACTGCGTCACGAGCCACGGGTGGCCGGCGCAAGGCCGGCCTGCGGGCACCACCGGCTAAGCCCTGGCCGGGCTGCTACGGCACTTTTGATCGCTGTTCAGGAACGGTCAGGCATTCGGAGTGGGGAGTCCGGCGATGAAGCTGGCCAGGTCACGGCGCCGGGAGTGGCTAGGCCAAGCAGCCCAGGTGCGGCGCACCAGGGGATGTCCATGCAATGGCTTCCAGACGACATTCTCCGGGAGTGGCTGGGACCAGTTGGGCGGGGCGAGGGCGAAGGCCTTCTCCGTGGTGACGGCGGCCAGTTTGATCTCCGCGATCAACTCCTGGTCTTCCGGCGGCTCGGGACCGAGGTCGAGGCCGAAGCTGTGCAGCACCGAGGTGACCTCGTCGTACCATGTAGGGCTTCCGGAGCGGGGAAAGCTCACCCACTCCAAGCCATGGAGGGTCTCCAGACGCACCCCCTCGTCGTCGGCCAGCTCCGCGGCCACACTCGCCGCCAACAACACTCCCAGCTGTTCCCTGACGACCAGCATGGCATCGAGGTCGGGGTCCGCAGGGCGTTCCCTGAGCAGGCCAATGTCCAACTCGTCGGCGCGAAGTGCCTCCAGTTGAGCTGCTGATGACAGGTGGCGGGCCTGGACCCGGGTGTCAGGGCATGCGGCTGCCACCTGTTCCATCGCTGGACCGAGCAGATCGGACGGGAGTTCAAGGGGGATGCCGACCCGCAGCAGCCCGCAGCCCGGGCTCGTAAAGCCGGCCATCGTCCGCAATGCTTGATCGTGCCGAGCAATCAGGGCACGGGCCTCGGCCAGGAGGGCCCCACCCTCCTGCGTCGGGCGTACGCCGGTGTTGGTACGGATCAGCAGTTTCAATCCCAATTGCCGCTCCAGACTGCTCACAGTCTGGGACAGCGCCGACTGGCTCACGTGCAGTCGGCGTGCCGCGGCAGACATGCCGTGCTCTTCGACGACAGCAACGAAGGCTCGAAGTTCCCGCAGTTCCATCTACCCATATCAGCATATGGCATTCCAGCAGGTCACCCGCCCGGCATAAATCGCACTGATCGTCGCTTTCATGAAATCTTATGGCGGATGCCGCGGATCGGAGGAGTCCGCGGCGATTATCTGCAGGCCAGCATGATCCGAGGTGACGGCGGATGTCAGGAAGTCCTGCGATAGCGGCCAGCGATTTCTGTAATGGCCGGGCCGGAATGACGGTGGCCACTGTGTAGCTGTGGACCTTGCCGCCGCCAGGTGGCAGTACGGCCGGGTACCGAGGACGGTATTCCGCCGCCATCAATTAGGAAAATGTCGCGAGGAGCAACGATGGGTCTGCTGGACGGGAAGGTCGCACTGATCACCGGTGGAACTTCCGGAATCGGCCGTGTCGCCGCCGTCTTGTTTGCGCAGGAGGGCGCGAAGGTGGCCTTCACCGGCCGGCGTGAGGTCGCCGGAGAGGAGGTAGTCGACGAGATCACGAAGAACGGTGGTGAAGCCCTGTTCGTCAAGGCCGACGCCACTGACATCAGTGGCGCAGCTGACGTTGTGGAGCAGGTGGTAGGTCGTTTCGGCCGGCTTGACGTGGCCTTCAACAATGCCGGCACCGCCGCCGTCGGTCCGATCACGGAGCTGGATGAGGCCGCGTGGCATCACTTGGTGGACGGGAATTTGAAGGGCTCGTTCTTCTACCTTCAGGCCGAGGCGGCTCAGATGAAGCGGCAGAGCCACGGTGGGGCCATCGTCTTCAACGGGTCGGTGTTCGCGGAGCTGGGCACGCACGGCATCTCTATCTACAGCGCAACCAAGGGCGGTGTCGCGGCACTGGCCCGCGCAGCGGCGGTCGAGCTCGGCCCCGACTCGATCCGTGTCAACACCGTCAACCCGACGATCATCCGCACTCCGCTGACGGAGGGCGGGATCACCAAGAACGACGACGGTTCGGAGTACCACCCGCATGGTGAGAAGATCCCGCTCGGTCGTATCGGTGAGGCGGAGGAGGTCGCGCAGGTGGTGTTGTTCCTGCTGTCGGACCGGGCCTCGTTTGTCACCGGTCAGTCCGTGATGGTCGACGGCGGCCAGAGCGTGAACTGACCTGGGTTTGACGGCAGCGGCGATCGCCAGCCCCGAGGCAAAACCCCCTGGGGGCTTTGGCATCTCTGTCATGGACACCCCGCAGGGCTGTCGGCGCCGTGCCCGGCTGCCGCGTCTCCACATCGTTCCCCTCCGGGTCCGCCCGGCGGCAGCCTTGCCGGGGGCGAGGAGAACGGGATGGGCGGGTGACGTGGGGCTGTGGCGCAGAATGCGGCCTTTGCGCGGGGTCAGAGGCGCGTGGCAGCGGGGCAGCCGAAGGAGACGGTGCCTCCTGTGCCGATCAGGCCTGCGGCCTGATCGGCACGGCGCGGGCATTCCCCGCCGTTCCGCCGCACTCCGCACAGTCACAGCAGTGATACCTGGACAGAAGAAGTTGCCATGGACTTCCGATCGGATACCTCGCCCTGTGCCGCGATGGACGACACCTGCCCGCGGCCTGCGGCTCAAACGTCCGAGGGCGGCCTTGCTTTGACCGATCCCTCCGCCGGCCCGGTGCAAGAGCGGGTGCAGGGCGCCTGGCCCCTGCAAGCAGCGTGGGGCCATTACCGGACGCAGGTCTCCTGGCTGTGCACCCTTTGGGGGGAGTCCTCTTGGTCCGCCGCCCCTGCTGGGAGGGCGTGGAACCGGCAGAGCTGGGCGACCGTCGTCGAACAGCACGACGCCCTGATTCGCCGCCTGGGCGACTGGCCGGCCCTTGATGTGTGGAATGCCGATCTCGCCGTGGCTGTCCAGGCCGCCGAGGCGCAACTGGCCTCTCTTCTGTCCGCCTGGCTCACGCTGGAGCCGACCCTGGCCGCAGCACACGAACGGATGCGGATGGCACTGGTCGCCAAAGACGTCCGGCGGCTGGGTCAGGCGCTGTCGGCACTCGGGCCCGCGCAGTCTGCCGGGGAGCCGGCGGACGGCTGAGGAGACCGCGGGTCGGCGAGTCGACCGGCCCGTACGCGGACGGCTGTTACCCGCCCCGGCGAGAACCGTCGGTTTTTTGCGCTCCAGTCCCGTCGGGTGCGTCGCCCCAAGGCGATGCCTGGCTCCGGCGTGGCGGGGGCAGCACTCCCGCCCACAAGGCCGCACTCAGGCCCTGACTACGTGCCTGCTGATCACTTTGGGCATCGCCTGCAGGGCAGGCTCACCCGTTGGATGAGCGGAACGTAGTGAATCTGTGGCAGTGCGGCCCGGTCGACCAGCGTCCGCAGGGACGTGCCACGCGGGCCGGCGGCTCCTGTCGTTCAATACCAGGGCACGAAGGCGGTTGGCTCCCAAGGCTGAGCAACGCTCAGGCTCGCCAAGCCGGTCGGAGACGCTCGCGTGCGATGAGCCCACGGGCGCACCCCTGCGCGTCCACGACCGAGGGGTGCTGGTCAGGTTTCGGCGCAGTCGGTCACCGACGCGGTGCCGTGGTGGGGGCCTGGTCGGCTGTCTGCGCGCGGACCAGACGGAGCAGGCCGGGGAAACGATGCTCCAGCTCACGACGGCGGAGCATCACCTTGCGGCTGTTGCCGTAATCGATCTGCCTGATCAGTCCGGCCTCGCGCAGGATGCGGAAATGGTGGGTCAGGGTTGACTTCGACACCCTCAGGCCGAACGAGGCGCAGGTGCGTTCCACGTGATCCTCCTCGGCGCACAACTGCTCGATTACGCTGCGGCGGTGGGGATCTGCCAACGCGGCGAATATGGAACCAATGTCCATCTCGTGAATCGCGGGATGGCCTTCGATGTCGGGCATGCTGCTCCCTTCCGCATATGACTTTCAGCGTACTGGAAGAGGGGGACTTTCAGGAACGGTCGGAGCTCCAAACTCCGGCGCCAAACGCATCCCGGGGAGTCGCATCCTGCGGATTTGCTTATGGCCGCCAGTAGAAGCATGGACCGGCAGGGGAAATTCCCAGCTCAGGAGGGTAATCATCGATCCTTGCGGGACCGGAAGGCATATTGCTTGAGCGAGGGAAACGACCGACAGTGGGTACGGCAGTTTTCGTACCTAGAAAGTGCGGGGACATCGGTACTCCGCCGAAGGGTATTTCCTATGCAGTTCGAGAATCAGACCGCTCTGGTGACCGGCAGCACATCCGGCATCGGCCGCGAGGCCGCACTGCTGCTGGCCGAGGAGGGAGCGTTCGTCATTGTCTCCGGCCGCAACGCCGCCAAGGGCGCGGAGACGGTCGCCGCGATCGAGTCCGCCGGCGGCAAGGCGGCGTTTGTCGCCGCCGACCTCAGCGACCTGGATTCGGTGCGCCGCCTTGCGGAGGAGGCCGGGGATGCGGACGTCCTGGTGAACAATGCCGGCGCCTATCCGTTCGCCCCCACCCTGGAGCAGGGCCTGGACACGTTCGACGCCCTGCTCGACACCAACGTGCGCGGCACGTTCTTCCTCACTCAGGCGCTGGTGGCCAAGATGGCCGCCAAGGGCGGCGGAAGCGTCGTCAACGTCACCACGATCGCCGGCCTGAGCGGTGTGGGAGGCACGGCCGTCTACGGCGCTTCGAAGGCCGCCGTGGATTCCTTCACGCGTACCTGGGCGGTCGAGTTCGGCGGGCGCGGAGTGCGGTTCAACGCGGTGGCGCCCGGCCACACGAGGACCGACAACGTCGTCGACATGATCGGTGAGGACGACTTCGAGGCGCTGGGAGCCGGGGTGCCACTGGCCCGTCTCGCGTCGGCGCGTGAGATCGCCGAAGCCATTGTCTTCCTCGCCTCGCCGCGCGCCAGTTACGTCACCGGCGTCACGCTCCCGGTGGACGGCGGCTTCATGGCCCTGGGTGTGTGACCGGCCTCGGCCGCACGCATCACGCAGCGGACCGCCGGCTCGGGCGGTCCGCTGCGGCTACCCGGCGCCCGCCATCGTCCACTCCCCCATCACCCCCAGCCTGCGGCTTGGCCCTAGCGGGCCCACCAGGCCTTCCACTCGCTCACCGTCGTGCCCCTACTGCAGGCCCCGGCGAGCACCCGCACCATCAGCCATGCGCCGACTCGACGCCGGCAGCGTGAAAGGAATGACGCAGATGCACATCGGCGTCCCACGAGAAGTCGTCCCAGGAGAGACCCGGGTCGCCCTCACCCCCAACGAAGTCCGCTCTTTGACCGAGGAAGGCCACCAGATCGTCGTCGAGCACGGCGCCGGCGACCGGGCGGGCCACCCCGACAGCGAGTACCTCGCCGCCGGCGCCCTGCCCGGCACCCGCGCCGAAGCCTTCAGCGCCGACATCGTGCTGCAGGTGCACCTCACGGGAGCCGGCAGCCACGCATCAGACTCGGACCTGGCGCAGGATTTGAAGCTGACGCGGCGTTCGGCCGTATTGGTCGGGCTCGCCAACCCGCTCAGCCACCCCGATCCCGTCCGCCGCCTGGCCGAACACGGCGTCGCGGCGTTCTCCCTGGACCTGCTGCCGCGCATCACCCGTGCCCAGGCCATGGACGTGCTGTCCTCGCAGTCCGCTGTCGCAGGCTACCGCGCCGCCCTGATCGCGGCCGAGCGGGTCGACAAGATGCTGCCGATGATGACCACCGCCGCCGGCAGCATCGCCCCGGCACGCGTCCTCGTCCTCGGCGCGGGGGTCGCCGGGCTGCAGTCCATCGCCACCGCACGAAGGCTGGGAGCCGTCGTCCACGCCTACGACATCCGCGCCGCGGCACGCGAGCAGGTCGAAAGCGTCGGAGGCATCTTCGTCAACCTGCCCCTGGACACCTCCTCGGCCGAAGGGAGCGGCGGCTACGCGCAGGCCCAGCAGGAGGAGTTCTACGCCCGACAGCGCGAGGTTCTCGGCAACGAAGTCGCCGCCGCCGACATCGTCATCGCCACCGCGCAGGTCCCCGGGAAACCGGCACCGGTCCTCATCACCGAGGACATGGTGCGCGCGATGCGCCCCGGATCCGTCATCGTCGACGCCGCGGCCGCGCAGGGCGGCAACTGCGCCCTGTCCGTACCCGACGAGACGATCGAACTCTCCGGCGTGTCGATCACCGCACCCACCAACCTGCCGGCCGGCGCCGCAGCCCACGCGAGCCGCCTGTACGCACGCAACATCGCCAACTTCACCCGCCACCTGCTCGGCGATGACGGCCCGCAGCTCACCGCGGACGATCCGATCATCCGCGACACCCTCCTGACCAGGGACGGTCAGGTCGTCCACGCCCGGTTGCGCACCCTACTCGGCTTGGACACCCCCGACGCGTTGGCGGTCGGAGCCCGGCACGCCGTCACGGCAGAAAGAAACTGATCATGCCCACAGCTATTGAAACCGGTCTGTATGTCCTGGTCCTGGGATCCGTGGTCGGTCTGGAAGTCATCCGGCGCGTTCCCGCTCTCCTGCACACCCCGCTGATGGCCCTCACCAACGCCATCGCCGGCATCTCCCTGGTCGGCAGCCTGCTGCTGGCCGGCTCCCACCGCGGCCCGCTTATCACCACACTCGGCACCGTCGCAGTCACCGCATCCAGCATCAACGTCGTCGGCGGCTTCCTGATCACCAACCGCATGCTGCGCATGTTCCGGCCCAGCAAGCCGGCCCACGCCGCACGAAAGGCCAAGGCCGATGCGTGACATCGTCATCCCCCTGCTGTACCTCGCCTCCGGCACCCTCTTCATCCTCGGACTGCGCGGTATCACGCACCCCCGAAGCGCCCGCCGGGGCCTGGTGCTCACGGTGATCGGCATGGCGGCGGCCGTCGTCGGCACGCTGATCCAGAAGGAAATCGTCGACTTCCGGTGGATCCTGCTGGCCGTCGTGGTCGGCTCCCTGATCGGCGGCGCCATGGCCAAGTACATGCCGATGACTGCCATGCCCGAACGTATCGCCCTCTCCCACGCCTTCGGCGCGCTGGCGGCCGGACTCGTCGGCACCGCCGAGTACTACGAGCACGCCGCGTCGCTGAGCACCTTCATCGCGGCCGCGCTGATGTGTGAAGTCCTGCTGGGATTCGTGACCTTCACCGGCAGCCTGATGGCGTTCGGCAAGCTGAAGGGAATCCTCCCGGGTCGCCCGACGGTCTTTCCCGGCCAGCAGCTTTTGAACCTGATCCTGTTCTCCGCAGCAGCCCTCGCCGCCCTCTGGATAGTGATCGCCCCATCGACCGATGCACGGTTCCCCGTTCTGATCGCCGCATCCGTGCTGTTCGGAATTCTGCTCGTGGTGCCCATCGGCGGAGCCGACATGCCCACCGTCATCTCGCTGCTGAACTCCTACGCCGGACTCTCCGGCGCGGCCATGGGGCTTGTCCTCGACAACAAGGCCCTCATCATCGCCGGCGCACTCGACGGCGCCTCCGGCTTCCTGCTGTCCATCATGATGAGCCGCGCCATGAACCGGTCCTTCCGCAACGTGCTGTTCGGCGCGTTCGGGCAGGCCGACACCACCACATCCGCCACGACAGGCGACGCGCAGGACCGTCCCGTGCGCAGCGCCGGCCCTGACGAGGCCGCCATGATCCTGGAAGCGGCCAGGGACGTCATCGTCGTCCCCGGCTACGGTCTCGCCGTCGCTCAAGCCCAGCACCGCATCAAAGAAGTCGCCGAGATCCTGGAGCGCGGCGGAGCACGGGTCCGATACGCCATCCACCCCGTCGCCGGGCGCATGCCCGGGCACATGAACGTCCTCCTCGCCGAGGCCGACGTCCCCTACGACCGCATCCTGGGCATGGACGACATCAACAGCGACTTCGCCCAGGCCGACGTCGCCCTGGTCGTCGGCGCCAACGACGTCACCAACCCAGCCGCCCGCACCCGTGAGGACAGCCCGATCTACGGCATGCCCGTCCTCGACGTGGCCTTGGCCCGCACCGTCATGGTCATCAAACGGGGAATGAGTGCCGGCTTCGCCGGCGTCGACAACGAGCTGTACTACCTCGACAAGACCCTCATGCTCTTCGGAGACGCCAAGGACGTCGCCTCCAACCTCGTCCGCGAACTGGAGAGCGTCAGTACCCAAAAGATCTGACGTGACGGGGCACACAACACCGCCCGAGGATCCGGCTGGAAGCCACCACCTCGGGCGGTGCCACCGCACCCACAGGGACGCCGGAACCGGGCACGGGCCGAGACGAGCGGCAGGACCTCAGCGGCGCCTGAACGGCTAAGCCCCGGCCGTCTCCCCGAAATGGCCTCTGATGACCCGTCCGTGATGTTCCAGACCCTGGCCGATAAGCCGGAGAGGCCAAAGACAGCAACACTCCCGCCGATCCGTGAGCGGGCGGCCCGGGCGGGCTCGTCGGCTACCGGCCCTCTGTTCTGGCTCGCCCCAGGGCGATCGACTCGAGCAGTGTGACGGTCCCCTGCATGCCACGGCCCCGGTCAGGCAGCAAACCCACGATCGAAGTCGGGCGCCGATCCAGCGGCTCACCACACCACCCACTGACCCCCTTGTACCGGCTTTCGGAAGGTCGTATGGCGGTAGAGCATCGAATACCAGGCCTGCTTTGTTGCATCAGGTCCAGCCACTAGGTGAGGCGACCCGCGGCGAAGACGTGCAGGTCCGACTTCATAGGAAAGCCATGCTTGACCCGTGTACGAGCAGCTCCTGCTCACCCCAGCAGTGGGCGGCTGAGCGTGACGGCCGGCCGCACACCCATGAACACGCTGAGATCGCGCAACTCGTGATGGCCGCAGAGGTGCGGCTGGTCTGCGAGGCGCGCGCATTCGCCGCCCATCTACCGCGACGTCATAGACGTCATACCTGGACGCCGGAGCTGGTGGACGACGTGCGCATCATCGTCGATGAGCTGGTCGCCAATGCCGTGCTCCACAGCGGGACCGGCAGCGTCACCCTGACGGTCGCCGGCGAGGGACCACAAGTTCTGATCATGGTCACGGATTTCGGGACGTGGTACACGCATCCCACCGTCACGACACGCGCCATGGCCGAAACCGGCCGCGGTCTCGACGTCATCAAGGCCCTGCCCACCTCCAACGGAATCTGCAAAGAACCGTCCGGAACGTCGAGCGGTTCGAGGAGTACGGCGCCGAGCAGTGGTTCGGCGTGTGGTCCTCGGTTACGCCGTCCGGTTGAGACCCGGGCCCTCTCCGGGGCCGTGCGGTGGTGCTCAACGACGACCAACGCTGACAACCGCCGACAGTTAAGTCGCAGGTCGCAGCGTTGGGCGATTACGCGACCGCAGGTCAGGGAACCGGCCCTTCACTTCTTCGGCTACTGATCGGCTGCGAGCGGTTTGACGCCGGGTCAGCCGATCCTGCGGCGGACCAGCCAGACTGTGGCGACGGCCAGTAGCAAGGTGAGCAGGCCCATCCAGCCGGCTTCGATGAGCTGGAAGGGCCAGAAGCGGCCAGCGGGGTGGTAACTCGTCACGATGGCGTAGTGCCGGGCCTGGAGCCAGTCCCTGTAGGGGGCCGTATGGACCGAGGTCGGCCCGTCGCCGGACGGTAGTTGCGCCACGTACTTCATGTACAGGCTACGGCTCTGGGAGTCACTGAGCAGGTGGCCGGCAGGGTCTGCGAACCCCGTGCCGACCACCCAGTCCCGTAGGCCGGGCTTGTCGGTGGTGGTCAACGGTGCCATGTAGTCCTGGCGAAGCTTGAAGACGGTCGCCATGAGCAGTCCGAACGAGCCGAGGAAGACCGTACCCACCGCAACCATCGTGCGGCGGATCAGCAGGCCGGTGAAGACCCCTGCCGCGAACGCCAACAGCGTCTGGACCGGGAAGACGATCCCTTCTAGCTCAAAATTGAGATAGTCACCGAATCCAGTAGGCAGGACATGGTCCAGCGGGGCGTTGTACCAGGAGTACAAGGCGCCGTATCCCGCCGTCACCGCGACCAGTACCACGGCGATGAGGGTCAGTTTGGTCAGCAACCAGCGGGTACGCCCAGCCCCTTGAGTCCAGGCGAACCGATAGGTCCCCGTCTCCAGCTCCCGTGCGATCAAGGGCCCCCCGAGGAAGGCGCCGAATGCCGCCGGCAGCAGGAGCAGGAATAGGAAGGGCCACTTCGTCCCGTACGAGGTGAACAGGTCGTCGGCGAGCTGCTGGCAGCGGCCACTGGAGTAGGACGTGCACTGGGCCAGCCCCAGCTGTTCGTAGGTTGAACGCGCCTGCAGGCCTCCCGCCACCATCAGCGCGGCGAAGCAGGCCAGCATTCCCAGCAGGCCGTAGAGGGCGAATCGGTGCTGGCGCCAGGTCACCCAGGCAAGGCCGAGCCGGGGCAGCGAGCCGCCGCGGGCCAGGAACGGTGCATGAGTCATCGCCATCAGTGGACCACCTGTTCGCCGCGGAGGGGTCTCGGGCCGGGGAGCACCGAGGCCGACGGTTCGCGCATGTAGGCCAGCACGAGCTCTTCCAGGCCGACCGGGTGCCGCTGCCAGCCCGGTAGTGCGGCCGACGGTGCAGGGGACCGGACGAGCAGGTGCGCCTGGACGGCAGTGCGCCGGTCGCGGATGACCGGGAAGCGCTGCGCGACGGCATCGGCCTGCTCGGCCGGACCGGTCAGGACGTGATGCCCCGCCTCCAGTTCCTCGACCTCGCCGCAGACCTGGATTCGGCCGCCGTGAACGACGACCACGTAGTCGCACACCCGCTCCAGCTCCGCGACGATGTGGGAAGAGAACACCACCGAGATGCCGTCCTCCGCCACGGCCGTCATCAGCGCCGACAGGAAGTCGTGGCGCGCGACCGGATCCAGTGCGGCCAACGGCTCATCCAAAATGATCAGTTCCGGACGTTTGGCGAGTGCAAGAGTGAGCGCTACCTGTGAGCGCTGCCCACCGGACAAAGCGCCGACCTTCTTCGCCAGTGGAATGCCCAGCTCCTTCAGGCGGTCCTGGGCACGGCCGGCATCCCAGCGCCGGTTCATGCAGCGCCCCATCCGCAGCATGTCGGCCACGGACAGATTGCGGTAGAGCGCCGCTTCCTGGGCCACGAAGGCGACTGCCTCCAGCGCGGCAGCCGACCCCGCAGGCCTGCCGCAGGCCACCCGCACCTGCCCCGTCGTCGCCCTGGTCAGGCCGACCGCCAGGCTCAACAGTGTGGTCTTGCCCGCACCGTTCGCGCCGACCAGGCCGACCACGTGCCCGGCCGGAATGGCCAGCGAGCAGTCCCGCAGCGCCCACGTGCGGCCGTAGCGCTTGCCGAGTCCGGCCGTCTCGATCGCCAGGCCGCTGTTCATGCGACCACCCCCGCCCGGCTGCTGCCGCCTTCCTCGTCCGCGCGGCCTGCACGGCTCTGCCGCAGATCGTGCAGGGCCGCGGTGAACAGGGCACTCATGCCCTTCTCGTCCAGCCCGGCCTCGTTCGCCGTGCGCATCCAGGCCAGCAGACTCTTGTGCAGGGCTGCCTGCTCCCGCAGGCCCACATGCTCCACGGCGCCCTCGACAAACGTCCCAACTCCCCGCCGGCCGACCACCAAGCCCCGATGTTCCAGCTCCCGGTAGGCCTTCAGCACCGTGTTGGGGTTGATCGCCAACCCGGCGACGACGTCCTTGACCCTCGGCAGCTGATCCCCATGCCGCAGATACCCCAGCCGCACCGCTTGCTCCACCTGCTCGACCAGCTGCAAGTAGGTGGGCACCCCCGAGACTGGATCGAGACGGAACTCGATCGGCGACGGCGAACCATATTTATCTAGAACCATAGTTATTGAGTTAAAGCAGGTTGCTGACTTCGTGTCAACCTCTCACGCCGACCCAGCACCACGGCCGCCACACCCCCGCGCCTCGAAGGTGTGCGCAGACGTGTTCGACCGAGCGTGATCACGAGCGGCGGGGCGAGGTGTACGCATTCACTCCGGCAAAGCCTGAAGGGGCAAACGGGTGACGATCGAACAGGCGGCCGCGCCGGAACCCGGGGACCTGTTGCAGGTGCCGCGCGCCCGGATAGTGCCGCTGTCCGCCCCGTCGCTGCCGTACGCAGCGACGGTCGAGCGGTACCTCACCGGCGCGGGCATCGCGAAGTCCTCCGCACCGATCCACCGGATCTCGCTCACAACCCGAGGGGGTGCTGCACAGTGAGCCGGCACCGACCGAACCGGCCCAACGCGGAGCAGAGCCCGCGCCCTTCGACCTCGCGACCATCGACGACCCAGGACTGCCGCCGGTGCCCGCTGAACTCGCCACGGCGTGGACAGACGAGACGGACACCGAGACCATCAACGGAGTCCTGGGCCTCACGCTCAGCGGATCCTGACGACAGAAGATGACGGCAACAGAGCCGCACACACAGGGACCTTCGCCGTACCAGGGGGACTGCCTCGAGCCCTTGGAGTAGCAACGCGGCAGCGCGCACGTAGCAATGAATTCCTCAAGCGGTGATCGCTCGACCCACCGTGGGAAACGAGCGCCGGCTACCAGTGCGCTGCCGGCTTCGGTGAAGTAGATCAGGAAGGTCCATTTCTGATCGGCAGAATCGATCCACCTCCCCCGCTCGTCACGGTCACCGGTCAGCCGGTAGCTCCACCCGGCCTCACGGAACACCTCGCCATCCATCAGGTCGGTGGAGAGAACCCTCCCGTACGCCGGGCCTGCTCGCCCTCACCCGCGACCGCAGCGCCCACACCTGGCGCCTGGCCGATGCCTGCGCGGCGGCCACCAGCCACACCATCGTCATACCGGACCGCTGTTCCCCCCCGGCCGCGTCCTCCCGACCGCCCGCCGACTCCGTCACCCCGCAGGCCGCAACCGGGATCCGATCAGCGTCGGCGCGTGCGGGAGATGCTCACCCATCTGGCCACCGCGCTCCCCCGGTTCACCTCGCCCGCCGCCCGGCTGCTGGGCCCTGCAATGCGCCCTACGCGGTCAACCCCCGCGGGCAGGTCCCACTGCCTTCGGGCCTGCTGCGCGGCATGCTCCTGCACGGGCGCCCAGAACCGTGGCAAGAACCGGCCCACGCCCACTGGCTCCGACTGCCCGACCTCAAGTCGGCGCCCGTACAGGTGCGACCGCTGGATGCGGCGGTGCTTGACCAGGCTCCCGGTCGAAGTGCGCGCCGCCACGCCGCCGCCTGGGCGCTGCGGCCGGTGCCCTTGCTCCTGCCGCACACCGCACCACCCGCGGTGCGGCTGACCGCCCTCGTACCGGCCGCACACACACCTCCGCCCTGGGCCACCACCACGCCGACATGAACGTCCTCGCCCACCTGCGCAGCCACTCCCCCATCAGACCGCAGAACTACTCGACCGGCTGACGACCAACCGCCTCCTGACCGCCTGGCACCACCACCGGGACGCCGATGACGTCCTATGGCAACTGACCCACGAACTCCCAGCGGCTCACTCTGCAGTACACCTCAGACAGCCCCCCATGCGCCGACCCTGAAGCTCAGCTCGAGCAAAAGACATCACTCCAGAGAAACAACACACTTCCCTCACCCGTACTATCCCTGTGGAAGGGCTATTTGCAGCAGTGACCGGCACAGCCCTCAGACACAAGCCCGAGCACACGCGCGTGGCTGTACGCCTGCGCCAAAGACCTGGCACACCGAGCCAGGAACACCGAGAAAGGTCAACACCATGTCGGAGAGCACAACGGCCACCACCGAGCTGACATCCCAGTACGCCGCCCAGGTGATTAGCGACCTCGAACGCAACGCCAAGGAGCAGGAGCGCATCAGCGTGGACATCGCTGCGCTGCAGGAGCAGCTGGCCGGCCTGCAGCACGACCACTCCGTGCTGGTCAACGTGCAGCAGGTGCTCGGCGTATCGCCCGCGCCGGAGCAGCCGACCGCCGCCCCGGAAGCCTCCACCGTGCCGGCTCCTCGCAACAAGAAGACCGCTGGGGAGCCCGGCGCCGGCAAGCGGACGCCGGCGAAGAAGGCCGCCGACCCACAGGACCGCATGGCAGCCAAGAAGTCGGCTGCGAAGAAGTCCGCGCGCAAGACCGGAGCTTCAAGGGGTGTCCTGCCCACGCTGGTCGAACTCATCCGCAGCCACCTCACCGAGCAGAGCGACCCGCGCTCCGCGGCGGAAGTCGCCACCGCTCTCGACACGGCCCATCCCGAGCGCGGCATCAAGGCCACCGTCGTACGCACCACCCTCGAAGGACTCGTGGCCAAGAACCAGGCCCAGCGCACCAAGCAGGGCAGCTCCGTCTACTACACCGCCCCCCACGTGAACGAGGAGACGGCTGCACCTGTCCTGGGCGAGGAGCAGGCCGAGTAAGAACCGTCTGGCGGCACGCTGCCGCTGCGGCGGCAGCCAGCCTGCCTGCAGGCCACTATGTGGGTCGGGCGAGGGTAGGGCCTCACAGCCTGAGCGATCCGCCCGCTCCAGCAGAGCCACACGTGCGGGTGTGGTCACTCGTCGGTCACGGTGATCTGCAGTGGCCCGCCGGGCACCGGGAGGCCGCCACCGTTGGGGTAGCCGTACTGCGAAAACAGGCCGCTCGCGTCGGTCAGCGTGAAGCCCACCGTGTACGTGCCCGGGGCCAGGCCCTGGTGCAGTGGCACGGTCAGCTTGAGCTCCCCGCTGGTAACGGAGCCGACACCGCCGGAGGCACCATCCACCGAGATGCCGTCCGCGTCGTACACGGTGAGACTGAAGCCGGTGATACCCGCGAACGACGTCACATCGAGGGTGAGCCCGTCGTTGCGAGGCAGCGAGCTTGCCGGCACAGAGACAACCGCAAGTGACGCAGAGTTGACGACGGGGGCCTGGGTGTTCGGGATCTGTGTGGCGACCAGGTCCAGTTCCGGGCCGCGGAAGGCTGTGCCGTAGGCCGCGGCGTTGCCGGCGCCGTCGATAACGCCGATCCCGGTGACCTTGCACTGTTTGGTGACAATCGGCGCCACGGTGGCGAGCACCGAGATCGTCCCGTCGGCTGCGATGGTGGGGTTCTCGGTGACCGACCCGCTGCACTTGTCGAGGAGCAGTGTGACGGAGGAAATCCCGTTCTGGGCGCCCAGCGGCCTCATTGTGACCGTCAAAGTCGCGAACCCGGTCCAATTGTTGTACTGCTCGGGGCTGATGGCAAAGTCTGCCGCCGACAGTGCTCGGTTCTGGGTCACCTGCATCGCAGCCGCACTCAGCCCGCTCGTGGTGCTGACGTTGCCCGCGGCGTCGACCAGTTTCACCTGCGAGACGGACCAGGTCCCGGCGGGCGCGTCCTTTGGGATGGTGACCTCGACGGGGCATTCGAGGTCCTGCGTGTCGAAGACGAAGTCCGTCCCACACCACAGTTCGCCCGCCGCGTTGCGCACCACTGCGAAGCGCGCGCTCACCACCCCGCCGTGCGAGCCCCTGACGACCAGCTTCCCCCGGTCGAACCCCGACTCGGCGTCGGTGATGTGCAGCCGGTAGCGCTGGGTGACCGACGCGTCGGCGTTGTAGACGTACTTGGGTTGATCGAATTCCAGGTGAAGCTGGTCAAAGGCCGGACCAGCCGTGTCGGCCGGCTGTGTCGCGGTGGACTTTGCACCGGGCCGCGTCTGCTCCGCCGCCTGCGCCGGCCCGACGGCCACCACCCCGATCAGCAGCGCCCCTACCCACGCGACAGGCGCCCGTAACAGGCCACGTCTGCTCACACGCCGCATACCAATCCCTCCCCATCAGTCCTTGTCCGTCTCGCCCGTGGGACCCAGCTGCGCTGTTCCAGAACCGGGGCCTACAGGGAAGACAGACAAGGGGAGAGCAAGGTTGCGGCAGACGGGTGCGGCTCTTCTTCAGGGAAGTTCTTGATCAGGCGGTGAGGTCGTAGTTGCGCTGACCGGGGATGGGGTAGAGGCGCACGTGCTCGCGGCGGGTGTGAAAGGTCCAATAGTTGCTGAGGTCGCCGTTGTCGAGGAAGGTACGGAGCTTGAGGACAGCTTCGGCTCCGAGCATATGAGGGTGTCCGCCACGGCCTTGAGTAGGCGGCCTTCCTCGGTTGGCAGCAGGACCTCAAGCTGTTGCCCAGCTATGTTGAAATAGCATCATCGAGAGCTCAGCGACGATCTCGACGGTCATGTCAGGGGCCCCGAGCTGCAGATTCGAGACGGTGCCGTCAAAGGTGGAGAGGAAGACACCTTCAGCTTGCACTGTGAGGCGAGCGCGGTGTCGCTCTCGGAACGGCGCCGGGTTGGTGCTGGCGAACTCGACCACCAACACCAACCTCAACTCGTTCATCACCTGGGTCAACCAGTACTGCGCCGAGAACCATAGAGCCGATGCGATCCCAGACATTGATGGCCGCCCATGGAGGCTGATGACCAGCCAGTTCCGCCGAACCCTGGCCTGGTTCATCGCCCGCCGCCCGGGCGGCACGATCGCCGGAGCCCTGCAATACAGGCACCAGAGCATCCAGATGTTCGAAGGCCATTAGGCACCAGCGAATCAGGATTCCGGGCGGAGGCCGAGAGTGAACAAGCCCTGGCCCGCGGCGAGCACCTGCTCGCCATGATCGATTCCCACGAACACCACGAGTTCACCGGACCGGCCGCCTTCGAGGCGGTCCGCCGCCTGGATGCTCTTGGCCAGCGGGCCGACTACGCCGGCCAAGTCGTCCTCGACCGGAACCGCCTCAAGCGCATCATGCGCAGACATGATCCAGCCGTCTATCCGGGGAAGTACACCACCTGCGTCCACGACCCGGCCAAAGCACTCTGCGAGAAGGCCCGCTCAGGCTCCGCCGAGGGGCTCCCCGAGCACGGTGCCTGCCAGCCGCTGGCCTGCCGGAACGTCGCCCTGTCTCCGGACAACCGAGCCGAGTGGCAAGCCGAGCTCGTCTCCATCGATACCCGGCTCGGCAGCACGCTGCCACCTCCACCGCTGCTGGAGACCCGCCTGCGTCGACGCAAGGACGAGATCACTCAGTTCCTGGCCCACAGACCTACAAAGAGCCCATGAGCCGCAAGACCGAACTGCCAAGCCAGGCACGTGTCGACCAAGCCCTCGAGGAACTCCTGGACACCTCCCACACAAGCGGGCGGCAGCCGAGTGTTCTGGAGCTGGCGCGTCGCCTGGGCGTGTCCAACACCACCTTCCGCAGGAACTTCCCCGACGCGGTCCAAAAGATCGCGTCAGCCCACAGTCGGGACGCCCCCGGATCCAACACGTCGCGGCCCGCCCCCGTCGATCGGCTGGCCGCCCGCAACGCAAAGCTGCGGCGGGCCAACCGGGACCTGGCCGCCGCCCTGAAGCTGGCCACTGCACAGATCCACAAACTCGCTATGCACAACCAACGGCTTCAGATCGAGCTCGAAGCGGCGACCAACGTCACCCGCATCGGCCGCGGTGTCACCCGCCGCTGATCCCATCTTTGAGTGGTCATGCCGTCCAGGCCCACGAACTCCTCGCTCGCCCCAGCCAGGATCTGGATGTCGCGACCGAGAACCCCGCGCCGATGGACGAGATCGTCCGCACCCTCACCGATGGGCATGGGCCGCCTGCTCGGCTACGCGATGAGCGCCCACCATGATGCCGAACTCGTCGTGGCCTCCCTGCACATGGCCGCCGCCACCCGAGGCGGCGACGTCAAGGACGTGATCTTTCACAGCGACAGAGGTTCGGAATACGTCTCTCTGAAGTTCCCCCGCTGAGCTGGACAGCCTGATACTGGGACGGTTGGGTCCCAGAGGAAGCAGTCCAGGTTGAGTGGCAAGAGCAACATGAGCAAG
>NZ_JBEYXD010000046.1:0-70574 GCF_040644975.1 Streptomyces sp. NPDC046900
CTGACGTGGGAGAACGCCGACCGGCCCGTTCATGGAGCGCTCCGGTGCTCCCTCGCCCCTGGCGTACCTGTCGAACGGGCACGCCACGGGCGCGGTGCCCCCTAACCGTCCGCTGTCGCCGGAGCGATGAGCGGCTCCGGCAGGCTTCCGACAAACTGCAGGATCACCGTGAGCCCTCTCGTTACGTCACGCAGTCCCATTCGGAGGCGTGGGCATCTGCGTGAAGGTGCACGGCACTGTGAGCGGCAGCGTTGAGCTGCAAGCCCCCTGCCACACCTGTGCCCTGCAGCTGGCGTCGGCCGTGACGGGTCCGGGGGCCACCCACCCGGTCTGCGAGACTCGCGCGGTGATGACCTCGAACGAAACTGCTCGAGCGAACCTGCTCCACCGAGGTTTCGCCCTGGAATACACCACGCTCGGCTGGAACGTGATCGGCATCGTAGTACTCGCGGTGGCCGCGATCTCCGCTCGGTCGGTCGCACTGGCCGGGTTCGGCCTGGACTCCTTGATCGAGATCGGTGCGTCGACGGTCGTGGTCTGGGAGCTGAGCGGCACTGGAGAGGAGCGTCAGCGCCGGGCGCTGCGTCTGATCGGCGTCGGCTTCGCGCTGCTGGCCGTCTACCTGCTGGTGCAGTCCACCTTCGTGTTGGCGACCGGCTTCCACCCGCACCACTCGCCCCTGGGCATCGTGTGGACAGCGGTGACGGCGGCCGTAATGTTCGCGCTGGCCGCAGGCAAGGCCCGCACTGGGGCGGCCCTTGACAACCCGGTGCTCAAGACCGAAGGCCGGGTGACCCTGATCGACGGTTTGCTCGCCACCGGTGTCCTGATGGGGTTGGTGCTGAACAGCGCGCTCGGTTGGTGGTGGGCCGACCCGCTGGCCGGGTACGTGCTTGTCCATTACGCGGTGCGCGAGGTGAAAGAGATCTTCGTCGGCGAGCGATGAGTGCGCCCCGAGCCCGGCCGCCTCCGCCCGCTCCTCGGGAACTGGAGTGTTAACGGGTCGGTAAACAGCACCGCGGTCGGCGCCACGACCGACCTCACCAGCCGGCCGCGGTGAAAGGCAGGCTGCGCCTCCACGCTATGCCATACCTCGGCCCTCGTCCTACCGGGTCCTTCCAACCCGAGCACATCCGTGACTGGGACCGCCAACTCGAAGAGGTCGTGGCCTCACCGTAGTACCGACGGCTCATCTTCGACGCCGTGTCCTCCGTACTGAACGCGACCGTGGATGACCGTCTGCTGGCCTCCGACCCCTCCCGGGCCCGATCCGGTCAAGGCCTCTCGTTCCGCGCCCGCACGCGTCCACCCGTGGTCCCTTGATCAGGTATTCGGCGTGCGCGCTGGGCTGCCCGAGCGGTACCGAGCCATCGTCGACCTGGGCGCCGGGTGCGGGCTGCGACAGGGTGAGATCTTCGGCCTGGCCCTCAACAACATCAGCGATCTCGGCTGGCTGTACGTCCGCCAGCAGGTCAAGAAGGTGCACGGAACGCTGGTCTTCGCCCCGCCCAAGCGCGGCAAGCTCCGTGACGTGCCTCTCGACCCTGAGGTGTAGGCAGCGCTCCGTGAGCACATGGCGCGCTTCCCGTCGGTCGACGTGACCTTGCCCTGGCTGACCCCGACCGGCCCCAGGATCACGCACCCACTCGTCTTCACGAGCGGCATCGACGCTGCCATGTGGAGTCAGGCCTTCAAGGACCAGGCATGGACGCCCGCGCTGGCATCCGCCGGCATCATCCCCACTCCCGAGAAGGGACAGCGGTACGCAGCGGCCGACCTGGGCGGGCATGTCGCGCCAGGCCACTCCCTTGCGTAACACGTAGATAATGCGGGCCAGCGCCACGCGGTCCGATACCGGCAGACGCACGGGGTTGGGAACGGTTCCGATGGCGTCGGAGCAGGCCGGATTGGAAGCAGCGGAGCTGTGCACTCCCAGAGGTCATCAGGCACGAGGTCACTGGACACGGCCGCAGAGTCTGCCCGGACATGCCGTCAGACGCCATCCCGAACCGGCCAAGATCGGCGCAGGGGCAAGCGGAGATCCGTCCGGTTCAACGCCAGCCGCCGCAGCGAGGTTCCGAGTACTCGCCGAACGGCGGGTCGTAGAGTTCTCCATCCTCGGTCATCACCACGAAGCCAGGCTCGGTCTTTGCGGCCGCCCTCTGCAAACGGATGACTAGGTCGGTGACAGGCAGGGCACTCAGGGCCAGCGCCGCAGCCACGCGTTCACGTTTCTCGGCGATCTCCGGATTGTCTTTGGCCAGGTGCCTTTCGAGATGCTGGGCGGTGGCCTGCATGACCTTCACATCGCCGCTGCCGGAAAAGCGAAGACAGTCCTGCCATTCCAGCCCGATGATGACCTCCAGCGCGCCCGCAAGGTCGTCGGCGATCAGCCCGCCTTCCCCTTCGGAGTTCGCGAACACCACGGGCCGGCGGCCGCCTTCCTCCGTGCACAGGAAGTACGCCCCACCGGAAAAATCCCCTGCAATCGCCTCCAGCGGCGCCCCCGAGGCAAGCCTCAAGCCATCACCGCACTGCTTCCGTTCGATGTCGAACCCGAAGGATGCCCGCAGCAGTTCCTGGACGTCTGGCGTGTTCTGAATCAGATGGAGCAGCTGATCGCTTGAGGCCATGACGTGGACGATAGCCCGGGCCGCCGACATGCTGGGCTCAAGCCCGACCCGTTGGTCTACGAACGCGACAGAGGCCCCACTGCATCCGCTACCGCTACAAGTCATGCTGAATCGATCAGTAAGGCACCTCTAGGAGGCCGTGCTGGTATGCGAACAGGACAGCGTGGACGCGATCGCGTAGGGCGAGTTTGTCGAGGGCGTGGTTGACGTGCGTTTTGACCGTGGTCTCGGCGATGAACAGGGTGCGGGCGATCTCCGCGTTGGTGTGGCCACGGACAAGCAGCCCGAAGACTTCGCGCTCGCGCGCGGTCAGCTGGTCGAGCACGGTGGGCTGTGGGACAGGCCGTGGCGGAGGGTGGGTAAACGCTTTGAGCAGGCGTTTGGTGATTGTCGGTGACACGAGGGCCCCGCCGTCCGCTGCCGCGCGCACTCCCATGATCAGTTCCTCTGGGGGCGCGTGTTTGAGGAGGAAGCCGCTGGCCCCGGCCCGGAGTGCGTCGTACACGTACTCGTCCAGGTCGTAGGTGGTGAGCATGACGACGCGGGCGTTGGTCGGCTCGCTGAGGATATGCCTGGTCGCCTCCAAGCCGTCCATGCGGGGCATCCGGATGTCCATGAGGACGACCTGCGGTCTCAGCTCCCGGGCCAGTGCCACGGCCTCTCTGCCGTCCGCTGCCTGGCCGACCACGGAGAATTCGGATTGGGCCTCGAGCAGGGAAGCGAGCGCGGTGCGGATCATCGCCTGGTCATCGGCGAGCAGGATGCTGACCGTCATCGGTGTACCTCGCTGCGGCCTGATCGGGATAGGGGAGGGCGGCAGTCACGGCGAAGCCGCCGTCCGGCGTGGGACCGGCGCCCATGTATCCACCGTAGAGGTCCACCCGCTCGCGGATGCCGCGCAAACCGCGGCCGCCGTTCGGGGTCGCGGGGGCCTCGGTCTGTGGCGGCTCGTTGACGACGGAGAGTTCCAGCTGGCCGGTTTGGTATCCGAGCGCGATCCGCACCGGGGCGCCGGGTGCGTGGCGGGCCGCGTTACTCAGGGCCTCCTGGGCGATGCGGTAGATCGAGAGCTCCAAGCCGGGGGTCAACGGCCGCGGGATGGATCCGCCGATCGCGAGTTCGACCCGCATCCCGCGGGCGCGTGCCCCGGCAACGAGTTCTTCCAGCTCGGCGAGCGATGGAGCGGGGCGGCGATCGGGTGCGTGAGAGTCATCCCGGCGCAGGGCGCCGAGAAGGTGGCCGAGTTCGGTCAGGGCCTCCCGTCCGAGCTGTTCCACTGCGGACAGTGCCGCGCCCTGGTCCGCCGACGGGGTAATGCGGGCGACCGCGGCCTGCACGGTGATGGCGGAAAGCTGGTGAACCAGTACATCGTGCAGTTCGCGTGCGATGCGGGCACGCTCGGCCAGATGCGCGGCTTCGGCGGCGGATGCCGCCTCGTGCCGCCGGGCGGTTGCCGCGTCACCAATGAGGAACGCCGCCCCCAGGAGCGCCCAAAAGGCCCCGTTCATCCGGTGATAGTTGTCGAACAACCCGATGCCCGCCGCCGCCGCAAGCGACAGCGCGCCCAGCGTCTGCGCAATGCGCCGGTGCGCACCGTGGGCGCCAACCCCGTACGCCGCAACCAGTACCGCCGCGCCCGCGGCGACCTGATGCTGGTGCAGCGCTCCGCGCAGCAGATAGGCGCCGATGGTGATCCCCCACAGCGTCAGGGGAATCCGACGCCGCCACAGGAACGGCACCGACTGGGCCAGGGCCAGCAGCAGATAGCCGACGACCACCAACGTGTCCGCGGAGTGCCCCGGAGGCCGCCACCACCAGGGCACGTCGGGCAGCGACCACAGCACCAGAACGACCGTGACCAAGTGGTCGGCCCTCCTAGGCGACATCCGCATGCTGCCAGCGTAGGTGCGCACGGCCGGGCCCGTGGCGGTCATCCGAGGATGTCACTGCGGCGGAAGACGACTACGGCGCTCACCATGCACGCGGCTGCCAGCCCGGCCAGGGCAGCGCCTTCCACATCGATCCCCAGGTGGGTCGGCGTGTTCCCCGAAGCGTCGAAGAACCGCGACCAGAAGTTGTCCGGGACCGTGGTGATCGATTGCTGACCGGCGCCAAAACCCATCCAGTTCTGCACCCACGTCGCAGGTGTCCATCGGCCCAGCCCCGGCAGCGAGGCGGTGGCCAGCAGCCCCAGAAACACTCCCGAACACGTGCCTAGAGCGCCGACCGCGCTGCGGGTGAGCACCGACGCCAGCAAGCCCACTGAGGTGATCACGGCCAGCACCAGCCCTGCGCGGCAGAACTGCCCTATCGAGTGGGTCAGGGAGGCGTGCGCGGCGGGAAGGCCATAGGCGTGCGCCGCGATCGGCCCGGCAACGGCAAAGACCACCCAGCCCGCGGCCATCACCGCGACGGAGGCCAGCCAGACGCTCGCCCACTTGGCTGCGAGCACCTGTCCGCGGTGACCGCACTGCGTGAGCAGGGACTTGAGAGTATGCCCCGACCACTCTGCGCCCACATGGCCGCCGACCAGCAGCGAGACCACCAGCACTCCGGGTAGCGAGGCCATCAGGCCGGCGGCCTCGGCGCCCGCACCGGACGGGCTGAGCCGCTCAGCGGCATGCCGCGCACTGGCGAGCCTCGCCGGCTGTGCCTGCCGGTCCCGCAGCCGTTCGGTTCGCTCAGCCTCTGCACAGGAGACGTCTGCCGGCAGATGCATCGCCGTGCAACTGGGGATCGCGGCGGGCCGGACGTACTCTTCGGCGTTGCTCGCGCCGCCGACGGCGAGGAACAGGATGAAAACTACGAAACCGAGCGCGCAGCACCACAGCAGGGGGCGGTGGAGCTTGCGGAGTTCAGCGTGCAGCAGGCGCATCATCGGAATCCTTCGGTGACCGGCATTCGGAGGTCAGGTGCAGGAAGCGGTTCTCGAGCGTGGCGCGCTCGCGGCGTATCTCGCGCGCCCACAGGCCTGATCGGCCCAGGGCCTGGTTCACCGCCCGTGGGTCGGCCTGCTCGACCAAAAGCGCGTCCGGACCGCTCACGTGCGTCTGCCACCCCGTCAGGACCTGCTGGGCGTGCGGTAGCTCGTCGGGGCCCAGGGTGACCCGGACCATGGCGTGTTGCGCGGCAAGGTCGGCCACCGAGCCCTCCTCTACCAGTTGTCCAGCGTGCAGCACGGCGACCCGGTCACAGACCTGCTCGATCTCCGACAGCAGGTGGCTGGAGAGGAAAACGGTGGTCCCGACGTCCGCGAGTTCGCCCAGCAAGGTCCGCATCTCCTGGATGCCGACCGGGTCCAGACCGTTGATGGGTTCGTCCAGGATGAGCAGTGACGGCTGCCGCAGGAGTGCAGCGGCGAGACCGAGCCGCTGCCGCATGCCCTGTGAATAGGTCCGCACCCGCCGACTGGCGTCGGACGCTAGGCCGACCCGGTCGAGGGCGACCCGAACAGCCTCTCGTTGCCTGAGCGGTGGGCCGCTCAGCGCCAAAAGTTCCAGGTTCTGCCGGCCCGTCGCCCAGGGGTGAAAGCCCGGTTCCTCGATCATGGCCCCGATCTCGGCCAGGCCGACTGGGTCGGGCAGCGGCCGGCCGTGGATCCATGCTTGGCCGGACGTCGGACGCACCAGGCCCAGCAGCATCCGCATAGTCGTGGTCTTGCCGGATCCGTTGGGCCCCAGAAAGCCGAATACCTGGCCGGGCTCCACCGCCAGATTCAGGCCGTGCACCGCAAGCCTTGACCCGTACCGCTTGGTCAGACCCGCACAGCGAATTGCGTAATCCATGGCGGAAGACGCTAGGCTGCCGGGACCGTCATGTCGTCAGCGCAGAGACGAGTTCGGCCTCGTCGATACGACGAGGCCAGGTCAGGCACCGGCATATTGAGATGCCCCGCGATGGGACACACGCGGCAATGGATCTTGTACCGCGGTGCTCCGCACCGCCCACCCGAGGTTGCGATTCCTCCCGGGCGTGAACGCCCCAGGGTTCCTCGCAAGCACCCGCTGACGGGGAAGACATGACGTGAGTGGAACAACAGGCTTCCCTCGCCCGTACTATTGCTCATCCGGGCTATTCTCCGCAGTTACTGCTTCGCCAGTCGGACACCGGCCCGAAGGCACATGCGCTGGGCTCTTTGCGCCTGCGCCATAGAGACTGAGACGCCCGGTCAGGAAACCGAAGAAAGGTAACCCCCCATGTCACAGAGCACGACGGCCGCCACGGAACTGACGTCGCAGTACGCGGCGCAGGTGACCAGCGACCTCGAACGCAATATGAAGGAGCAGGAACGCATCAGCGCGGACATCACCGCACTCCAGGAGCAACTGGCCGCCCTGCGGCACGACCACTCCGTGCTGATCAACGTGCAGCAAGTACTGGGCATTTCACCGGCACCCATGCAGCATGCCGCCCCTCACAGCACCACGGTGCCCACGCCCCGCAAGAAGACCTCCGATAACCTGGAATCTGGCAAGCGGACGCGCGCGAAGAAGGCCACCGACCCGCAAGGGAGCACCGCAACCAAGAAGTCGGCCGCCAAGAAGCCCGTGAACAAGACAGCGGACGCGAAGACGTCTCAGCCCACACTGGTGGAACTCGTCCGCCGTCATCTCACCCGACAGAGCGAACCGCGCTCCGCAGCGGACGTCGCCACCGCACTCGACACGGCCAACCCTGAGCGCAACATCAAGATCACCGTCGTGCGCACCACCCTGGAAGGCCTAGTCGCCAAGAACCACGCCCAGCGCAACAAGCAGGGCGCATCCGTCTACTACACCGCCCCCCACACGGCCGAGCAGACGGGCACCCCGGCCGACGAGGAGCCCCAGGCCGAGTAGGGCCAGTTGGTTGCGCCGGAGGTCAGCAGCCCGGTGGCGAGCGAGGCGGCGCCGGCGAGCCCCGCCCGGACCGGCCGTCAGCGCCATCCGCGGACCAGACACGAAGCCACCGCAAACACGGCGCCGGTGCCCGCGAGACTCGTGCGCCGAACCAGCCCCCACAGGGTTTTCGGCACGAAGGAAGCGTTGGTCGTGCGGTTCACCAAACGGCCGGCAGGCCCCGTGCGCGACCGGACCGTCCTCGTTGCGCCTCACCTGCAGGCCCAGCACCGCTTCGTGCTGCAACCGAACCGACGGGGCGCTTCAGGCCGGACAAAGCCCCTGGGGCACTACACGGGCCGGCGCCCACCGTGCCGTCGGTCACAGCATCGCGACCGTGCTGCATCGAAGGCGCCGGACCGCGGCGCGTGGCCGGTCAGGGTTCACGGTATGGGGCGGTCAAGGTTCACGGTGCTCGTGGGCCGCCTGCTCCAGCGCCTCGGCCTCGGCCTCGGCAAGCCGTTCTTCGGCCTGCACGTCGATCGAGCGAGTCAGCAGCCAGTAGAGCAGCGCGGAGACCGGCAGCCCGACGAACAAGGAGATGTCGGCACCGCCCAGGGCGCGCGCGACGGGTCCGACGTAAAGGGTGCCGACAGAGAAGAACGGCACCATGACGGCGAACCCCACCAGGTATGCGGTGATGCCATGCCAGCCCCATCGCCCGTAGATCCCACGCGGATTGAAGATCTCGGCAATGGCGTAGTGCCCGCGGCGCACGACGTAGTAGTCCATGAGGTTCACCGCGGTCCACGGGATGAACAAGTACAGCACCAGCAGCAAGAAGTTGTTGAAGTTCTCCAGGAAGTGCGACGTCGCGGCCAGCGCACCAACCAGCGAGAGCGCCGCCGTCAGCCCGATGGTCACCAGCCGCAGAGCCAGCGTGGGGCGCACTCTCGTAAACGAGTCGACGGCGCTGATGAGGGTCAGCGATCCGCCGTACATGTTGAGCGCGGTGACGGACACCAGGCCCAGGGCGGCAAACAGCAGCACGATCGCACCGAAGCCGTCGAACACCCCATCCCCCGCGGCGTTGATCGAGCGGATCGTGTCGAAGTCCTTTCCGGCCCAGGCTGCCAGCAGCGCCCCCAGCGTCATCAGCCAGACGCCGCCGAGCCCCGACCCGAAGTAGGTCCAGTAGAACGTCTTGGCGACCGTCACGTCGGGGGGCAGGTAGCGCGAGTAGTCCGAGACGTAGATGGCCCAGCTGATCTGGTAGCCGGCGACCACGCCGAACTGGGCGAGGAAGGGGGTCCACGCGAAGCCGCCGAGGTCGAAGGAGCCCGGCGGGTAGTGCAGGGTCAGCAGGACACCCACCGTGAAGACGCCGAAGACGACCAGAAAGAGGTAGGTCAGGACCCGCTCGGCCCGGTGGATGATGTCGTAGCCCACCAGCGCGACGGCGAAGGCGACCACGGTGACCACGACCACCCAGAGCTTGACGCCACCATGGACCGTGGTGTGCAGGGCTTGACCGGCGAGGATCGTGTTGAAGACGTTGAACCCCGCGTACTGCACATAGGCGAACAGCCACACCAGCAGGGCACCGACGTAGCCGAACTGGGGGCGTGACTGGATCATCTGCGGCAGTCCCAACTGCGGCCCCTGAGCCGAGTGGAAGGCCATGAAGAAGGTGCCGATCACGGTGCCGGCCACGATCGCAATGAGCGACCAGATCAGATTGCCGCCCCCGGTGATGCCGATGAGCCCCACCGCCAGCGTGGCGATCTGCGCGTTCGACATGAACCACAAAGGACCCAGATGCCACAGCCTGCCGTGCCGCTCGTCCAGCGGAACATAGTCGATGGAACGGACCTCCAGGCCCGACACCCTCGGCCCTGTCGATGTGCTCACGGCGCCTCCCGCGTACTGATCCACCCCTGTGGTCGCAGTCATTCCCCACAGGCGGCCGCTCAAGTGCGCCCGGCGCACGCTGTGCCAGGACTTTGCCGGTCGCCTCCCCTAGCCGACCGCTCCCCCGCCGGCCGGCACCAGAAGGATCACGAGGACGTCGAGGGCGAGCAGCGCCCGGGGCCGCGTGCCGCCCAGGTCCTCGGGCTCGAACTCGTAGACGTTCCGGGTGCGGAAGTGGTCCTTGAACAAGCCCTGGTGCAAGGAGCGTCGGCGTACGGACACCAGCAGGTGCTGTGCGAGCTCGTCGAGGCCCTTGCGGCGGGTCCGTCGCTCAGGTCGTAGCGCTCTCTGCCGACCGCGCAGGCACAGGGCCACTCCCTGGCCACCGCCAGCCTCCTGGCCGCCCTCTACGGCCTCTCCCCCGCGATCGGTCTCCCTGCACCCCTGCTCGCCACGCACACCTCCGCCCAGGGCCACCACCAAGCCGACATGGATCTCCTCGCCCGCCTGTGCGGCCACCCCCACCAGACCGCAGAACTGCTAGACAGGCTGACAACCAGCCGCATCCTGAACCGCCTGACACCACCACCGGGACACCGATGAAGCCCTATGGCATCCCCCCACGAGCTCCCAGCGGCTCACTCTGCAGTACACCCCCGACATCACCACGTGCGCCGCCCCTAAAGCTCACCTCGAACTAAAGACATCACTCAAGAGACACAACTGGCTTAGCCCATACGTACTATCTCCATGCCGGGCTCTATCTCCATGCTGGGCTATTGCAGCAGGGACCGGCGTCGTCCACGCACTCCCCGCGGATGTTCTTGAGGGCGACCCGTCGGCCCGACGGCGACACAGCCAGATAGGCGAGCCCCATGCCGCCCGCGCAGTTACGAGGTCCGATGCGGTACTCCCCGACCATCGACGGCATCTTCTCGTCCTGACAGATCAAGGCCCTCTCCAAGGGCTCAGCAGTGACCAGGTCCTCCAACCGTGCTTGTTGAGGACCTTCTCCAGCTTTTCGCCATCCAGGGCATGCCGATCAGAGACTCTCGGAAAGCAGACGACCTTGTAATAGAGCGTGTACGCGTTATTCATGACTGCGGGAACCTCCGGTGGTGGGATCCGACGCCTGGCGGGGCCGGACGGCCCCCAGTCAATTACTTGCGGGGCGGGTAGGTAAGTGTGTGAGGGCGCTGCGGCGTATAGGGGGTGTGAAGCAGTTGGAGTTCAAGGAGTTCTACCGAGCCAGCCAGGACGTCTGCCTGAGGGCGGTCCTGGCGAGTGTGGGCGATCGGCAGCTCGCCGAGGATCTGGTCGCCGAGGCGTTCACGCGGGCCTGGGTGTCCTGGCCGAAGGTCAGCCGGCACCCGGCGCCGCGCGCATGGATCGTGCGCACGGCGTTGAACGCCCGGGTGTCGTTGTGGCGGCGGAGACGGAAGGAGGTCGCGCTGGAGGACGGCGCGCCTGATGTGCCCGATCCGCGGGAGGCCGAGCCTGGACTGGACCCCGGTCTGCTCACCGTGCTGCGTCAACTGCCGCAGCGGCAGCGGGAAGTGATCGCGCTGCGGGTCTTCCTCGACCTCGACACCAGGGCCACGGCCAAGGTGCTGGGGATCGCGGAGGGAACCGTCACCGCCCATTTGTCGCGAGCCGTCTCGGCGTTGCGCGGCCAACTCGTCACCGTCGATGACGGCACCGCCAACGACCAGGAGGTCGGACCATGAGCGAGCACGAGGTACTCAACGCACTGAGGGATTCCCTCGACGACATCACCATGTCCACACCGGTGGAGCGGATCGAGGCGGCCGGCCGCGCCCGTCGCAATCGGCGGCGCCTCGTCGGCACGGCCGGGGTCGCGGCCGCCGCGGCCCTCGCTATCGGGGTGCCCGCGCTGAGCAACCCTTCGACGGCTCCACCGTCGGCCGACGACAGCACCGGCGCGGGGTCGGTGCACGTCCAGACGGCCGCGTACACCGTCGACACCAAGAAGGACGGCACCGTCGTCGCCACCTGGGACAAGGCCGCGTATTTCAGCGACCACGCAGGGCTGGAGAAGGCGCTGCGCAAGGCCGGGTTCCCGGTCCTGATCAAGGAGGGTGTGTTCTGCAAGGGGCCGCACGACGACGGGAAGCTGAGTCCCAGCGGGTCCGGTCCCGGGGTCACGAACGTGATGAAGGGCGAGAAGGGCCACGATGGCAGGGTGACATTCACCTTCATCCCGGCCGCGATGCCGACTGGGAAGCAGCTGTTCATCGGCTACCTCAACGCCGCGCAGCTGGCCTCGGTCCATATGAACCCCGGCTCGGTGGAGCGGATCGTCCCGGCGCACGGGCCGCTGACATGCACCACCACGCCGCCGCCTGAACACCACTACAACTGAGCGGGCGCGGAGGGGACACGCCGCTGCGGGCCGGCCTCAGCCGCTCAACCGGCCGCTGGTGCGCCCACAGTTGCAGCGTCGTCGCGTCCAGCGCGGTGTCGGTACGGACAGGGCCCGAGCCCTCCCCACCAGGTCCCCGAAGATCTGCTCGACCTCTGTCGGCCGGCCAACCAGCAGGTCCCGGTACAGGGACGAGGACGCCAGCTTCGGGTCCCGTTCCGTCACCGTCGCCTCCGCGAGCGCCAGCTCGCTGACTCCCGACCGGATTACCGGGGAGCTTCTACCGTCGATGCCCAGGCGCGGCGTGGGTGCGCGGGCGGCGGTACGGGCGGGCGCGACCACGCGGCGTCTTCCTGGGAGTAGGTAGTCCACTCCCAGGAAGACGCCGCCCCAAAAGGTCCTCTACGCCGTCGCACAGGCCGCCTTCAGCGCCTCGGCTCGAGCCGTAGCCGCCGGGCAACGGCCCAGCAGACCCATCTGATGGTCTACGCAATATTGACCGGGGCTCCGGCCGGTGCTGCCGACGCTGGGCGTAGCGGTCTTCCCGTGGGGGGATTCAGTCATGCCTGCTCTGGCTCTCCTACGGGACTCGGCTCCTCGGGTTCCAAGGTTCCTCTACCGGCAGTAGAGGAGTGTTGTAGAGTCGGGGTATGGCAGCAGACGAGACGAGTATCAAGGTGAGCGCGGCCGCACGTGACCGGCTGGCTGTCCTGGCAGCCGAGCACGGCACGACCATCCGGGGACTGGTCGAGGAGCTCGCGGAGGGCACGCCCACCCAAGCCGAGTACGCCGAGCGCGCCGAGCTGGCCCGGGCGGAGCTGGCTTCCGCCCTCGGCAGCGCGCCGAGTCCGGAGGCCGAGGCCAAGGCCCGCGGTCTCCTGCAGCGCCTGGGCGCGCCCCAGGGCCCCCAGGCGGCCGCGTAGTGGCGGCGATCCCGGTCGTCCTGGATCACACGACCGCCACGGCGCTGCACGACCCGAAGGATCCGTTCAACGAGGCGGTCGCGGCTTTCTACGTGCAGGCCTCGGGTGGGCTGGGGACGCTGTACGCACCGGTACTGTCGCTGACGGCCGGCGACGTCGAACGCCCCGGGCTGCTCGGCTACATCCAGGGGCTGCGGTTCATCACCATCGAGGCGTTCGACACCGACGCCGCGGTCACCGCCACCGCTCTGCTGCGTTTCGGCCACTCCTGGGCCACTGTGCACGCCATCCACGCCGCCCGGCCCTCCGCCGTCTTCCCGACGGGACGTTTTTTGCTCACCCTGACGCCGAAGGCGTACGCGGGCACCGGCGTGCAGGCCGTACACCCCGACCACTAGCCGGCGGGGCAGCTTCAGGGGGCACGACCCTGACCGCAGCTCACCGAGCCGCGTCGCACCCGGAATACCGTACGATCGCGCTTCTGGTTGACGGAAGCGACGAACTCCTGGCGTATTAGCCTCCCTGTTTCGCTTGAGGTGGCCGAGTTGGGCTCATCGCGGTGGACTCGTGATTTTGGGTGCTGGTCGCGGTGCGGGCAGGGCTGTGGCCCGACGCTCGGGTCGGGTGCTCCAGGGTTCCTCGGGTCGTGGGTGGGCAGGGAGGGTACCGCGGTTCAGGTGGCCGGCCGTGGCAGGGCTGTGAGGCGGGTGAATGCGCTGGTCAGCTCGTGTCGCCAGGGCCAGGTCGCGGAGATCCGCAGGTGGAGTCGGCGGCTTCCGCGGGTGATGCGGGCGGTGGCGTGCAGCAGCGGGTAGCGGAGCTTCTTCGGTTCGGCGGTGGCCAACTCGCCTTCGAGCAGCAGTGTTTGGGTCCAGGCGAGTAGGTCGACGGCGGTCAGAGCCAGTTCGAGCCAGGCGGCGTTGATGTGGAAGTGGCGGGAGGGGAAGCGGCCGAAGCCGGTGGCCTTTCCGCAGCGGATGCGGTCCTCGACGCGGGCGTGCGCGCGGTGACGGACCTCCAGCAGTTGCAGGGAGCCTTCGCCATAGGCGGTGTCGGTGAGGAAGACCTGATGGCGCATGCCTTCGTCGAGGTCGAACAGGGAGAGCTGGGCGCCTGGATGCGGACGCTCGCGCCGCACGAGGATGCGTGTGCCGTCGGGGTAACCGGCCAGGTCCACCATGCCGGTCAGCTCGGCGACCTCGGCCCCCTCGCGCAGGGTGCCGTCCTGTTCCAGCGCGGGATGCCAGACATGGTCGGGCAGGGCTCGGATTGCTTGGCGGACTGGTTCGGTGACGGGGTGTCCGACGGAGAAGGAAGCGTGGACGCCCTGGTCGCGCAGGGCGCGTATGCGGTGCAGGAATGCTTTCGAGCCTCCGGCGCTGTCGGTGCGGATGAGGATGTCGGTGCCGTGGCGGTGGGCGCCGGGGATCTGGGCCAGGGCGGCATCCAGGCCCAGTTGGCACTGGTCACGGTGCTGCAGTTCGCCGAGCACCTGTCCGATCGGCTGGCCGGCGAGGCCGTGCGTACCCGCATCGACTGGAAGTACGCACTGGTGCGCCATGAGGCGCCACCACTCCGGGCAGGGATGAAAGGGACCTGCCTCCGGCCTGTCGCAGCAGGTCGGTGAAGCTGAGGGTAGCCCGAACGCGGAGACGCGCGGGAGGGCGGCAAGCAGCCCTGATAAAGCCGGGACGTGTCGGCACTGCCAGACGGTGCGGGTCCGGCGAGCAAGACGAGAAGCCGTACGAGAGGAACCAGTGTCTGAAGCCCCGTAATACTTCCACCGGCTCGAATCTGGCAGATCTGGGCCGGGTGCAGTGCTCGCCACCTGGGATTGCGTTGGTGGCGTCTCCGAAGTCGGTTAAGAGTGCCGATCAGGAGGCCATGCCGAAGAACTGCGGCGTAGGCATGGCGATGCTGCCGGGGCACAGCTGGGCGGCTCACTCGACGACCGGGTGGTGGTGAACGTGGGAAGCGGTCCGGTGCCGCCCTTCCCGTCCGGCAGCCAGCTGGATGGAGGGCAGGTTCGTCGTCGGCTGACGGCACCGGGTCGTGGCGGAGTCCTCGTAGTAGTCGGAGCGCGCGAGAGGCGCATACGTGGCGAAGGAGGACAGCAAGTCAGCCGTGGAAGGACTGGAAGGCTAGGAGGGTGTCGCCGGTGAATACCGACGAGCTGGAGTACGTCCTGATGAGGGCGGAACGCCGGGTACTGGAGATCCAGACGAAGCTGCACCGTTGGGCCCGCGAGGATTCTCATCGCAGGTTCGATGATCTGTTCAACCTCGTTGCCGATCCCGCGTTCCTCCTGGTGGCGTGGGTTCGGGTGCGGGGCAACAAGGGAGCCCGCACGGCCGGAGTGGACGGTGAGACCGCCTACTACGTGGAGACCGTGCGGGGCGTCGAGAACTTCCTCGACGGACTGCGGAACTCGATCAAGGACCGCAGTTTCTGCCCGCTACCGGTCCGGGAGCGCATGATTCCCAAGGCGGGCGGCAAGAAGCGCCGCCTGGGGATCGCCACCGTCCGGGACCGGGTGGTGCAGGCGTCCCTGAAGCTGGTGCTGGAGCCGATTTTCGAGGCGGAGTTCCTCCCGTGTTCCTACGGGTTCCGTCCGAACCACCGGGCTCATGACGCGGTGGCCGAGGTGCGTCATCTCGCCTCTCACTCCTATGAGTGGGTCGTGGAGGGCGACATCAAAGCCTGTTTCGATGAGATCTCGCATCCGGCCCTGATGGACCGGGTCCGCAGACGCATCGCAGACAAGCGTGTCCTGGCTCTGGTGAAGGCGTTCTTGAAGTCCGGAATCCTCGGTGAGGACCGGGTACTTCGGGAGACCAGTGCCGGAACCCCGCAGGGGTCGATTCTTTCGCCGTTGCTCAGCAACGTGGCCCTGTCCGTCCTGGACGAGTACATCGTCCAGGGACCGGGCGGGCCTGCAAGTACCTTCAACGACCGGCAGAAACGCCGTCGTCGCGGGCTGCCGAACTATCGGCTCGTCCGCTACGCGGACGACTGGTGCTTGGTCGTGTCGGGCACCAAGGCCGACGCGGAGGCACTGCGCGAGGAGATCGCCGGGGTCCCGCCACGATGGGCCTGCGCCTGTCGCAGGAGAAGACCCTGATCACCCACATCGACGATGGCCTCGACTTTCTCGGATGGCGCATCCAGCGTCACCGCAAGCGAGGCACCAACAAGCACTACGTCTACACTTATCCGACTCGCAAGGCTCTCAAGGCCGTCACGGGCAAGGTCAAGACGCAGTGCCGCAGGACAGGCACGGACCTGCCATTCGATGCCCTGCTCATCTGTCTCAACCGGATGCTGCGGGGCTGGTGCGCCTACTTCCGGCCCGGGGTGGCCAGCACAGCCTTTCAGTACCTGAGCTCCTACACCTGGGGCCGGGTCATCTTCTGGCTGCGGCGAAAACACCCGGGACTGAACTGGAAGCAGCTGCGACGCCGCTTCTGCGGTGGCGGCTGGTGGCCGGCCAGCGAGGAGAGAGAACTGTTCAACCCGGCGAAGGTACGCACTACGCGCTACCGTTACCGGGGTTCAGTGATCCCCTCTCCCTGGCCGGTCACGGGATGAGACATCGGGCGGAACCCAGAGCGGGACTTGTGGAGCGCCCGTTGCGTTGAGAGGCGCACGGCGGGTGCGGGAAGCGGTCCGGAGAAACGGGCCGGTCGAAAGGCCGGAACCGCGCTCCGGGCCGACTTCACGGCGTGGCCCTGGACGATCCCGGCTTCGACCACTCGGTGCTGTGCGAGTTCCGCGCCCGCCTCGTCGCGGGGGACGCCACCGAACGCGTCTTGAACCTGATGCTGCGACGCCTGGTGGAAGCCGGCCTCCTCGCGGCGCGGGGGAGGCAGCGCACCGACGCCACCCACGTCCTGGCCGCGGTACGCCGCGTCAGCCGCCTGGAGTTGGTCGGCGAGAGCATGCGCGCAGCACTGGAAGAACTCGCCCGCCAGGACGCCGGCTGGCTGGCTCCGCTGATCGAACCGGGCTGGGACAAGCGCTACGGGCACCGCGTGGAGATCCGCAAGGTCCCCGGCGGCGCGGCCGGGGTCGTCGCGCTCGCCGAGACCTTCGGCAACGACGGGCGCAGATTGCTGACCGCGCTGTGGGAACCCGGGGCCCCGCCCCGGCTGCGCCGCCTGCGCCAGGTCGAGATCCTCCGGCAGGTGTGGACGCACCACTTCTACTGGGATGCCACCGGCTCGCTGCGCTGGCGCGACGGCCACGAACTCCCCCCGGCCAGCTTGCGCTTCGACTCCCCCTACGACACCGACGCGCACTACTGCGTCAAGAACGGCACCAAGTGGAGCGGGTACCGCGCACATTTCACGGAGGCCTGCGACCCGGACCTGCCGGAGGTCGTCGTGCATGCCGCCGCCACCATCGCCCCCGTCCAGGACGGCACCCTCCTCGACCAGATCCACGCCGACCTCGCCGACCTGCACCTTCTGCCCGGCGAGCACCTGGTGGACGCCGCCTACCCCACGCCCGCCCGGATCGCCCACGCCCGGCAGGCCCACGGCGTCACGCTGACCGGACCGCTGCCCACCGGGTCCGGCCGCAAGGCGCCCCCGGACCCGGCCTTCGGCAAGGCGGCCTTCGCCGCCGACTGGGACACCCACCAGCTGACCTGTCCCACGGGCCAGACGAGCCTGCCCTGGAAGACCCTGACACTCCGTTGTACCCGTGAGGTGTCCACCGCGGGGATCCCGGCCACATCGACGCAGGATGACCCCCGGCCCGGAGCTCCTCGTCGTGTTCTCGGGAGCGGGAATGCGCATCGTCGAGAAACGTGGCATCGCGCCCCGGCACATTCACACGCATGCATTCACCCGACCCCCTGCACACGTGCACGGCGCCGAGGTCACCTCCTTGTCGCGCCTGACGGCACGCCGACGAGGGAGGAAAAACTCGATTGCGACAGCAGGCGGTCGGGGACTACCCGGAGCCCGGCCAACGCGCCGCTCCACCACGCCGGTTCGACGAAGCCCTGGAACTGTGCAGCACGCGCATCCGGGGCCGGATCGGTGGCGGGTCGTCCCGCTCAAGTGTCGACACGGGAGTGGGAGACAGCACCAAAGGCCACCGACCGCACGCGCAGGGGCGGGACCTTGCGCCATCGACGCCCCCTTGGTGTCGTACACACCCGCGCCGTCGGCTCCGGTTGGACAGGGCCAGCGGCGCGCGGGTTTCGATGCGATCAGGCCTTACGGGCCTGGATCTCCTCCGTGAGACGGGGCACGACCTCGAACAGGTCGCCGACCACGCCGTAGTCGGCCAGGTCGAAGATCGGTGCCTCGGCGTCCTTGTTGATCGCCACGATCGTCTTCGAGGTCTGCATGCCGGCCCGGTGCTGGATCGCGCCCGAGATACCCGCCGCAACGTACAGCTGCGGCGACACGCTCTTGCCCGTCTGGCCGATCTGGTGCGCGTGCGGGTACCAGCCGGAATCGACGGCCGCACGCGACGCGCCCACCGCCGCACCGAGCGAATCTGCCAGCGCCTCGATGATCCCGAAGTTCTCCGCGCCGTTGACACCGCGCCCGCCGGCGACGACGGTCTCCGCCTCGGTCAGCTCCGGGCGTCCCGTCGACTCACGCCGGGTCCGCGCGGTGATCCTGGTGCCGATGGCCTGGTCCGAGAAGACCACCGCCAGCTCCTCGACCGTGCCGGCGGCCGGGGCGGCCTCCACCGGGGCCGAGTTGGGCTTGACGGTGATGACCGCGATGTCCCGGGTCACACGCGAGCGCGTGGTGAAAGCGGCGGCGAACACCGACTGCGTGGTCACCGGGCCCTCAGGGCCGGCCTCGACGTCGATGGCGTCGGTGATCAGGCCGGCGCCGACGCGCAGCGCCAGGCGGCCGGCGATCTCCTTGGACTCGGCCGAAGAAGGCAGCAGGACCGCGGCCGGGGACACGGCGGCGCAGGCAGCCTGCAGCGCGTCGACCTTTGCGGCCACCAGGTACTCGGTGTACTCGGAGGCGTCGTGCACGAGGACCTTGACCGCGCCGTTGTCGCCCAGGGTCTTGGCGGCGGCCTGCGCGCCGACGCCAAGATACACGGCGATCGGCTCGCCCAGGCGGCGGGCCAGCGTGAGCAGCTCGAGGGTGGGTTTGCGCACGGCTCCGTCGACGTGGTCGACGTAGACGAGGATGTCAGTCATGGAACGTGTCTCCTGCGAATGAAGAAGAAGGACGGGGGTGGGTGGGCGTCGGCCGACCTCAGAGGTACTTCTGGGCCGCCAGGAACTCCGCGAGCTGCTTGCCGCCCTCGCCCTCGTCCGTGACGATCGTGCCCGCGGTGCGGGCCGGGCGCTCGGCCACCGCCTCGACAGCGGTCCAGGCACCCTTGAGGCCCACCTCGTCGGCGTCGATGCCGAGGTCCGACAGGTCGAGGGCCTCCACCGTCTTCTTCTTGGCCGCCATGATGCCCTTGAACGACGGGTAGCGGGCCTCACCGGACTGGTCGGTCACCGACACGACCGCAGGCAGGAACGCCTGAAGCCACTCGGACGCCGCGTCGCTGTCCCGGCGGCCCGTGACCTGACCGTCGGTCACCGAGACCTCGGAGAGGAAGGTGGCCTGCGGAACGTCCAAGCGCTCGGCCAGCAGTGCGGGCAGGACACCCATCGCGCCGTCCGTGGAGGCCATGCCGCAGACGACGAGGTCATAGCCGATGTGCTCGACGGCCTTGGCGAGCACGAGCGAGGTGCCCAGTGCGTCCGTGCCGTGCAGGTCGTCGTCCTCCACGTGCACGGCGCGGTCAGCGCCCATGGACAGCGCCTTGCGCAATGCCTCCCTGGCGTCCTCGGGGCCCACCGTCAGTACGGTGATCTCGGCGTCGTCCGACTCGTCGGCGATCTGGAGGGCTTGCTCGACCGCGTACTCGTCGAGCTCCGAGAGAAGTCCTGCGACGTCTTCACGGTCGGCCGTCGAGTCGTCGGCGAAGTGCCGGTCGCCGGTCGCGTCAGGCACGTACTTCACACAGACGGCGATCCTCAGGGTCATGGCTGTTCTTCCTTCTGCTTGTGCGTTGTCGTGCGGTTCGATCGTTGTGTCGGGGGGCGCGAGTCGTAGCCCACCGTCCACTCCGGCAGGGTCCCGGGCCATCGGTTGCTTTCGGTGTTCGCCGGCCGGCAGCGGCTGGCTCCCGCCGCCTCCGCGGGGCCGGCGTCCGCGCTCCGTCCGAGGGGCCGGTGCCGGCGGTCCGGACCGCGGCCGCGCGGGCCGCGGCGATCCGTTCCCGGGTGCGGGCGGCGCTCGCCTAGGTGCCGGCGGTCGGCGGCACGGCGCCCAGTTCGGTGAGCGGCAGGCCGAGCTGCGCCCGCTCGGTGATCCACCGGGTCGGCCGGTACCGCGGGTCACCGGTGCTGCGGTGGAGCCCTTCCTGGAGGTGGAGCAGGCGCTGGGCCCCGATCCGGTCGCCCCAGGCCAGCGGGCCGACGGGGTAGCCGAGTCCCGCCGTCACCGCGACGTCGATGTCACCGGGGGCCGCGATGGAGCGCTCCGCGACGGAGGCCGCCACCGAGACGATCGACGCCAGCACCCGCTGGGCGACCGAACCCGCCGTGTCGCGCACGACGGACACCGGGACGGCCCCGGCACCGTCGGCCGCCCGCGCCAGCACCGCGCGCGCGTCGCACACCGCGGCCTCCTCGGACGCCGGGGTCATGGCCAGTACCCGGCGGCGGGCGGTGAGTGACAGTGGGTCGACGCCCAGGGTGCGCTCGGCCGGCAGGCCGCCCTCGGCGATCACGGCGGCGACGGTCGTTCCCCAGACCGGGGACAGCACGAGAGCCTGGTCCGAGGGCGCGGATCCCTTTTCGACGGCCGCCCCCGACTCGCCGAGCACCGTGCTCAGTGTGTCGCTGTCCCGGCCCTCACCAGCGACCCACACCGGCCGGTCGGCATCACCGGTGACCGGCTGTTCCGGCAGGTCGGCGGGCGCCGGGATGCCCGGGCCGTACGCGTAGAAGCCGCGCCCGGTCTTGCGGCCGTGCAGACCCGCCGCCACCCGGTTGGGAGCGAGGTAAGAGGGACGCAGCCGGTCGGAGTGCCGGAAGCCCTCCCAGATGGAGTCGGTCACCACGGCCGTCACGTCCAGGCCGGTGAGGTCCATCAACTCGAAGGGGCCCATGCGCAGTCCGAGGACGTCGCGGACGATGCGGTCGATGCCCGTCGTGTCGCAGACGGACTCCTCCAGCAGCGCGAACGCCTCGGTGACCAGGCCGCGGCCGACGTGGTTGATCAGGAAGCCGGGGGTGTCCGACACGACCACCGCGGCGTGTCCGGTACCCCGAACCAGCTCGGCGAGGGTCTGGGGGATCTCGGGGCGGGTCAGCGCACCCGGGATGACCTCGACGATCTTCATCAGTGGTACGGGATTGAAGAAGTGCAGGCCGCAAAGGCGGGACGGGTCGAGGAGTCCCGACGCGATCTGCGTCACAGGCAGCGAGGACGTGTTGGTCGCGAAGACCGCGCCCGCGGGCAGGACGTCCTCCATCTGCCGGAACAGCTCAGTCTTGGTGCCCAGGTCCTCGCGGACCGCCTCGATGACGAGCTCCACGTCGTCGCCCGGCGCGGCCGGCGAATCCACCGAGAGCATCCGCGCCGAAGCGGCTTCGGCGGCCTCATCGGTCATCCGCTGCTTCTGGACGGCGCGTTCGAGCATGTGCCGGACGAACCCGATGGCCTCGCCCACGGCCTCCTGCCGTACATCGGCGAGTTCGATGGTGTGGCCGGCGACCGCCGCCCACTGGGCGATACCGCGGCCCATGGCACCGGCACCGACAATCCTGATTCGCATGTGGATCTCGCGTCCCTCTCGGTTCTCGGTTGCCGGCTCCCGCCCCGGTGGGACGGGAGCCGGGGCCACCGTCCTCGCCCGGCCGTCGCGGTCCGCAGCCGCCGGCGGGACGCGTGCCCCTTACTGCCTCCCGTGCCCGGATCCCGTTGACACGCATCGAGGTCGAGCGCCTGCCGACGTGAGCGGCCGCGGTCCGAGCCGGACCGTGGGCTCCGCTCGTGCGCCACATCAGGACTCCAGTCCCCTTACGTCAGTCCAGACCTGCGCATCCGCGAGCCCCTCAGCCGCGAAGGCACCACCGCCGCGGACGGTCCAGGGGACCGCCTCCCACATCGTGTTCGTTCCGACCACGGCTGCACGCTGCTCGGAGCGGTTGCGTGGACGGTCTTACGGTGCCAGCCGCAATCCATTAGTGTCCAATACCAAATGGCACACGCTTTGAGACGTTCATTCGATGAATGACTGGGATCCGTCCCGGAGTCGGAACAGTGGGAACCACCATGGAACTGCGCCGCCTGGTCGCTTTCGTAGCCGTCGCCGAGGAGCTGCACTTCGGCCGTGCCGCCAAGCGGCTCCAGATGGCCCAGCCACCGCTGAGCCAGCAGATCCGGCAGTTGGAGAAGGAGCTGGGGGTCCAGCTCTTCGAGCGCAACACCCGCTCGGTCAAGCTCACCAGCGCGGGCCAGTCCTACCTGGAGCCGGTACGTACCGTGCTCAAGGACCTCGACCTGGCCACACGGGCCGCCAAGGCCGCCGGGCTGGGCCACTACGGGCAGGTGACCGTGGGCTTCGCCGGCGCCTCCAGTCATGAGAGCCTGCCCCGGCTGACCCGTGCCGTCAGAGCCGTCCACCCCGGCATCGAGCTGGTCCTGAAGGGTCAGACGTACGCCAACGCGGGGCTGGCGCGCGTCGCGGAGGGCTCGCTGGACCTCGCTTTCGTACGGCCGTCGGCCACGCACCCGGGCGTGAGACTGCGGGTCATCGGCGAGGAGGAGATGATCTGCGCGCTGCCCTCCTACCATCCCCTGGCCCAGCGTGATCGCGTCCCGATCGCCGCCCTGGCCGAGGAGCCCTTCGTGAGCTTCCCCGCCAACGCCGGGTCCAGCCTGCGCGACGCCACGTTCCAGGCGTGCGACTCGACCGGCTTCACGCCGCGGGTGGTCCAGGAGGCTCCGGACTCCCACACCATCCTGGCCCTGGTGGCCGCCGGAGTCGGGGTGACACTGACCCTGACGTCCTGCCTGCACGTCCAGCAGACCGGCCTGGTGTACCGCCCGCTGGCCGGGCCGCCCATCCGGCTCCAGGCGGCCCTGGCCTGGCGTACGGACAACCCGTCGGCCGCGCTGCGCTCGGTCCTCGCCGTGGCCGAGGAGGCCCTGCCGACCCCCACCCTGAGCATCTAGACGATTTTCGTCCGAGTTGGACGTGAATCAAGTATTGGATCTTCCTGGTGTCGTGGTGCGAGGCTCGGGGGTGAACGGCTCTGCCGGAGAACTTCCCCACCAGGGAAAGGCTGTCGCATGTCCGAACACGCCGACGTCGTCATCTGCGAGCCGCTGCGAACGCCGATCGGCCGCTTCGGCGGCGCGCTCGCGAACCAGCGGCCCGCCGACCTGGCGGCGCTCGTCATCGCCGAGATCGTCGGCCGCACCGGGATCGACCCCGAGCGGATCGACGAGGTGATCCTCGGACACGCCTACCCGACCTCCGACGCCCCCGCGATCGGGCGGGTCGCCGCCCTCGACGCGGGGGGCTGCCCGACTCGGTGACCGGCATCCAGATCGACCGCCGTTGCGGATCGGGCCTCCAAGCCGTGCTCGACGCCGCCATGCAGATCCGCAGTGGCTTCAGCGATGTCGTCGTCGCGGGCGGGGTGGACGTCATGAGCGCGGCCCCCTTCTACACGCACGACGGCAGGTGGGGCATCAGGAGGCCGAGCCTCGAACTCCACGACGCCCTGGCGCGCGGCCGGGCCACCGCCGGCGGCGTCAACCACCCGATCCCCGGCGGCATGATCGAGACCGCGGAGAACCTTCGCCGCGAGTACTCCATATCGCGCGAGGACCAGGACGCCCTCGCGGTGCGCTCCCAGCAGCGCACCGCGGCCGCCATGGCGGCCGGGCTGTTCAAGGACGAGATCGTCCCCGTCACCGCGCGCACCCGCAGGTGCGAGGTCACCGTGACCGAGGATGAGCACCCCCGCCCCGCCACGACGGCGGAGCAACTGGCCGCGCTCCGGCCGATCATGGGCAAGTCCGACCCGGAGGCGACCGTCACCGCGGGCAACGCCAGCGGTCAGAACGACGCGGCAGCCGCGTGTCTGGTGACCACCCGCGCCACCGCCGAGCGCCTGCGCCTGAACCCGCTGGTGCGACTGGTGTCCTTCGCCCGCGCCGGGGTGGCCGCCGAGACCATGGGGCTCGGCCCGGTGCCCGCCACCCGTAAGGCCCTGGAGAGGGCCGGGCTGTCCCTCACCGACATGGGCCTGATCGAGCTCAACGAGGCCTTCGCCGCCCAGGTACTGGCCTGCACGCGGATGCTGGGTCTGACCGACGGCGACCACGAGCGGATCAACGTCAACGGCTCCGGCATCTCGCTCGGCCACCCCGTCGGGGCGACCGGCGCCCGGATCCTGGCCACCCTCGTGCGCGAGATACACCACAGGGAGACCCACTACGGCCTGGAGACGATGTGCATCGGCGGAGGCCAGGGCCTGGCCGCGGTGTTCGAACGCATCACCGGCTGACGCCCCGCCGGACCGTACACACCGACCGGCCGATGGCCGGCCGTCGTCCAACGAGGCAATGAGCCAAGGAAATCGGAGCCCATCGTGACAGTGACCGTCAACGGCATACCGGAGATCGCGAAGCTGGCCGGCCGCGATCTCGGACACTCCGAGTGGAAGGAAGTCACTCAGGACCTCATCGATACCTTCGCGGCAGTCTCCGGCGACGGCCAGTGGATCCACACCGACGTCGCGCGCGCGGCCGAGGGCCCGTTCGGGCGCACGATCGCGCACGGCTACATGGTGCTCAGCTGGGGCATCCCCATGGTGGCGGAACTCCTGCAAGTCACCGGCGTGGGCATGGCCCTCAACTACGGTGTGAACAAGGTCCGTTTCCCCGCACCCGTGCCGGTCGGCAGCAAGATCCGCCTGCACGCCGAGATCACCGAAGTGCGCGAGGTGAGCCGGGGCGGGATCCAGGTACACCGCGCCTTCACCTTCGAACTCGAAGGATCCGAGAAGCCCGGCTGCGTCGCGGAGTCCCTCACGCACTACTACCCGTAAAGAGGCCATCCCGGAGAAACAACGACCTTGGCGGCCAGGCACCCTCGATTTCTCTGGCCGCCAAGGTCGTTCACGTGTCTCCGGCCGGTGACGCGCGACGCCGGCAGAACAACGCCCTCCAACTCTCCACCGGCGGCTGTGCTCCGCGACGCGCACTCGCCGGCACCAACCTGGTCGCCCGTCAGGAGTCCGTACAGCACAACACCCCCGGCCGCGAGGACCGGGGTCGCAGTTCCAGGGACTTCAGCCGGCGTAGCGCCTCGGCTCGTCCACCCTGAGGTGTCTGGGCGAAGGGCGCGGACCGGACGCCTCTCCCCCGGTCGCGGACCCGACCACCTGTCCGTCGTCCGCGCCGTCACGGTCCCGCGGCGGCAGGAGACGGCTGAGAACACCGGGGAGGTACGAATTATCCGCGAGCGACGAAACCGGCTTCAGATGCGCCAGTACGTCGGATAGGTGGGTATGTCGCGCCAAGGGTGGGACGAGGGCGAGGTGTGCGAGGCAGTCGAGGTCGTAGCGCAGCGCGGCGAGACCGGGTTCGGTCAGTTCGACGGCGCCTGAGCGGCGGTGGGCCTGACGGGAGCCGATTCCGTAGACCGGGCCGAGCGCGTGTCCGGGACGCGCGGTGAGCAGGGTGGTGCCCTGGTCGTCCGCGTCGGGGAGGAACGCCCGGTCATGGGCCCCGGCCTCGGCCAGGGCCCGGGTGAGGACCGCGGGTTCGATCAGGGGCAGGTCGGCGGGGAGCGCGGCGATCCCGCACCCGGGTCGGCCGGCGCGGGCGGCCAGTTCGCCTTGGCGCAAGGCCCCGTTGAGACCCTGGCCGGTCCCGAGGACGTGTCCGACACCGAGGTCGACGACGGGTTCGAGGTCCTGGATCCGGTCGACCACGACGATGACCGTGGACACGCCGGGGGTGTGCTGCGCGGCGGTCACGGTGTCGCGGAACAGGGCACTCGCGACCCGCTGCCGGTCGCGGGAGTCGAGTTCGAGGCGGCTCTTCGCCAGGCGGAGGTCTTTCTGCGGGATGACTACGGACCAACGCACTTCGGAGCGCGGACGGTTGTCGCGGTGTCCGCCCATGTCGGCAGAATTGCAGGCGTGGTCGTTCCCACCCCCGTCCCGGTGGCTGTGGTGGTGCCGCTTGGTGGTCATCTTACGAATCCGACGCTCAAGGGCACGACCCGGTGGACTTCCGTGTCGAACCGGCGGGCGGCTTCCGCGCGTTCCGCGCTGACCCGGCCGTAGGTCGTCGAACGCTGCCGGGCCGGGCGGCCGGCCGCCGCGGCGAGGGCCTCGATGTCCGCGATGGTCTTCATCGACCCGTTCGTCGAGCCTGCCATCCGGCTGATGGTCTCCTCCATCAGCGTCCCGCCCAGGTCGTTGGCACCCCCGCGCAGCATCTGTTCGCACTGCTCGGGCGACAGCTTCACCCATGAGCACTCGATGTTGTCGACATACCCGTGCATCAGCAGGCGCGCGAGGGCGTGGACGGCCCGGTTGTCCCGGTGGGTCGGGCCCGGCCGCGCGATCCCGGCGAGATAGATCGGGGAGGAATGGTGCACGAACGGCAGCGGCACGAACTCGGTGAACCCGCCCGTCTCCCGCTGGATGGCGACCAGGGTCCGCAGGTGCCCCACCCAGTGCCGTGGCTCGTCGACGTGTCCGTACATCATGGTCGCGGTCGTGGGGATCCCCAGCCCGTGTGCGGTCTTCACCACCCGGATCCACTCCGCGGCGGGGAGCTTGCCCTTGGTCAGGATCCAGCGGACCTCGTCGTCGAGGATCTCCGCGGCCGTGCCCGGGATGGAGTCCAGCCCCGCCTCGCGCGCCCCGGCCAGCCACTCGGCGACGGAGATCCCCATCCGGGACGCGCCGCTGATGATCTCCATCGGGGAGAACGCGTGCAGGTGCATGTCCGGACAGCGCTCCTTGACCGCGCGGGCGAGGTCGTGGTGGACGCTGCTGGGCAGGGCCGGGTCGATACCGCCCTGCATGCACACCTCCGTCGCGCCCACGGCCCAGGCCTGCCCGACCCGGTCGCCGACCTCGCCCAGCGACAGCCGGTAGGCGTCCACATCGGTCTCCCGCTGCGCGAACGCGCAGAACCGGCAGCCGACATAGCAGACGTTGCTGAAGTTCACATTGCGGTTCACCACGTAGGTGACGGTCTCACCGACTGCGGACCGACGGACCTGGTCCGCGAGCCGGCACATCGCGTCGAGCTCCGGACCGTCCGCGTAGGCCAGTGCCAACGCCTGCGCGTCCGTGATGCCCGCCGGGTCTCGTTCGGCCGCCCGCAGGGCGTCGGCGACATCGCTGTCGAGGCGCTCCGGCGCACTCGCGCCAGCCCCGGTGGGGAGGCTGTTGACCTGGTCGGCCAGGACCTGCCAGTCGCCGAACACGTTGTCGAAGTCACCGCGCGCGGTGGTGAGCCGGCCTTCCCGGTCGATCGCGGTGTGCAGGTCGGTCCGCCCGGACGAGACGGCCTCGGCAGCTTCCTGCCACGGCATGCCCACCGGCAGCACGTCCGCGGCCAGGCCGGTGTCCGGTTCCGCGAGTGCCCGCAGGTGCGGCTGGACGCGGGCGTCCGCCCACGGGCTGCCCGCACGGATGTACTCCGGCTGCGCCGCGAGGCGTTCGCGCAGTTCGAATCCGGCGCCGGCGCTCAGTTCCGCGAGGCGCTCCAGCTGCGGCCAGGGCCGTTCGGGGTTGACGTGGTCGGGTGTTAGGGGTGAAACGCCGCCCCAGTCGTCGACGCCGGCCGCAAGCAGGAGCCGCAGCTCGTTCGGGTCGGACAGGTTCGGCGGAGCCTGGATCCGCATCTTCGGACCCAGCAGGATCCTCGCGACCGCGATCACCGCGAGGTACTCCTCCAGATCCGCGTCCGGCACCGACCTCATCGCCGTGTTCGGCTTCGCCCGGAAATTCTGCACAATCACTTCCTGGACCGCCCCGTACTGCCGGGCGATGCGACGGATCTCCAGGATCGACTCGACCCGGTCTTCGGCACTCTCGCCGATACCGATCAGGATCCCCGTCGTGAAGGGGATACTGCTGCGGGAGGCGTCCTCGATGGTCCGCAGCCGCACCGCGGGGTCCTTGTCCGGAGACCCGTAGTGGCAGCCCCCCGGCTCCGCCCACAGCGACCGCGCCGTCGATTCCAGCATCAGGCCCATCGACCCCGCGACCGGCTTCAGGCGCTGCAGCTCCGTCCAGCTCATCACCCCCGGGTTCAGATGCGGGATCAGGCCGGTCTCCTCCAGCACCAGGATCGCCATCGACCGCACATACGCCAGGGTGTCCTCGTAGCCGTGGGCGTCCAGCCACTCCCGGGCGGCCTTCCACCGGTCCTCCGGACGGTCCCCGAGCGTGAACAGGGCCTCCTTGCAGCCCAGTCGGGCTCCCTCGCGGGCGATGTCGAGGACCTGCCCCGGCGTGAGGTAGGCCTCCTCGACCCGGCCCGGAGTGGTCGCGAACGTGCAGTAGTGGCACCGGTCCCGGCACAGCCGGGTCAGCGGCACGAACACCTTCTTGCTGTAGGTGACGATGCCGGGCCTCCCCGCGTCGAGGAGACCCGCCGAGCGCATGGACCCGGCCACCTCGCACAGCGAGGCCAGGTCGCCGCCGCGCGCCCCGAGCAGGGTCGCCGCCTCCCGGCGGTCGATGTTCTTGCCAGCCCTGGCTCTGGCCAGGGCACGGCGTACGGATGCCGAAGTCACCGCGGTCTCCTCATGTGGACGCTCGAGCGTGGTCAGTGGGCGCGCAGGCCCATGGACCGCGCGATGAAGTTCAGCTGCACCGACGGCGGGCCCGCCACGACCCGCGCGATGATCCCGTCCGAGTGGTGCATCGGCAGGGTGTGGTCGCGGACGTAGCCGTACGCGCCCTGCAGTTGCACCGCCAGCGCCGACGCCTCTGCGTAGATCTGGCCGCACAGGAACTTCGCCATCGTGCTCTCCGTCTCGCACGGCAGGCCCGCGTCGAAGAACGCCGCCGACCGCTGCACCGCGCAACGCGCCGCGTCCTTGCGGACGAACATCTCCGCGAGCGGTAGCGTCACACCCTGGTACGACGAGATCGTCTTCCCGAACTGCTCGCGCTCGTTGGCGTACTCGACCGTCATGTCCAGGACCTGTCCGACACTGCCCAGGAACCCTGAGCTGATCATGACCCGTTCCAGGACCAGCCGCTCCTTCAGGATCTGCCAGCCCTGGCCCGGCTCGCCCAGCAGGGCCTCGTCCGGTACCAGGACGTCGTGGAGGAACACCTCGTAGATCCCGCTGATGTTGCGGCCCAGGGCCGGCATACGGCGGATCTCCACATCCGGGTGGTCCGACGGGACCAGGAACACGGCCAGGTCGTCGCGCTTGCGACCGCTGTCGCCGATCTTCGCGAACAGCTCCATCATCGTGCCCGGGATCCCCGCGCCCTCGCAGTACGTCTTCTGCCCGTTCAGCAGCCAGCCGCCCTCGACGCGCTCCGCGGTCGTCGACACGCTCGCCGCGTCCGAGCCGACATCGGGCTCCGAGACCGCGATGGAGAACCGGCTGTCGCCGCGCAGCACGGGCTCGGCGTACTTCTCCTGCTGTGCGAGGGTGCCCCAGCGGATCAGGTCCCGGATCCCGCTGATGTTCAGGTTCAGCAGCGCGACCAGGTCCGAACTGGCCCGCCCGACCTCCTCGCACAGCGCGATCAACAGGCCAGCCATGCCCTCAACGGGCTCGTCGTCCGCGACGATGTCGTACCAGCCCAGCTTCGCGATCTCGCGGTAGAGGTGTTCGGGGTAGGAGCCCTCCTCGTCCCAGATCCGCACGTCACGCTGGGGAGCGTGACGTGCGATCACAGCACGGGCCGTGGCCCGCAACTGTTCCTGGTCCTCGGACTCGATGAACGGGTTCGCACTCATGGTTGTCGCCTTTCCGAAGGGGATCGGGCGGCCGTGTGGATCGGGTGGTCCGAACGGCGCGGTCGCCACAGGGGAAGTCAGGTGGTGAGCGCCGTCCGGAGGGTCTGGACAAGATCGGACGGCGCGGCCGCGAACTGCTCGGCGAGGTGCCGGGCCCGGTGGCCGAGGTCTGCGGCCTCGACCACGTCGACCAGGCCGAGCCGGGCCAGGTCGTCCCCGGTGAAACGTTCATCCGCCACCAGCAGCCGGAACGCCGCCGCGGGACCGACGCAGGCCCGCAGGCGCCGGACCGTCTGGTCCGGGGGCAGGAAGCCCAGCCGAAGCTCCGGGAAGCGGAACATCGCGCCCGGAGTCGCCAGCGTGACCACAGCGGCGACGGCCAGCGCCCATCCTCCGCCCACCGCCGGACCCTGCACGGCGGCTACCGAGGCGGGGAACGCCTCGACGAGGTCGCACGCATCCTCGATCAGCCGCCGCCGCAGACCCGGCCGGCCCACCGCGGTGCCGTCGTCCGACCGCACATCGGCGCCCGCGCAGAAGGCCGGGCCCTGCGCCTTCAGCAGCAGGACGTCGACGCCCTGTTCGCGGGCGTCCCTGAGCGCCGCGACCAGCTGCTGGAGCAACGGGAGGTTCATCGCGTTACGCGCGTCGGGGCGGTTCAGCGTCACCGTCACGACGCCGCCCTCGATCTCCGACAGGCACAGCGGTGTCCCGTCCGCAGCGGCGTTCATATGAACTCCGGAAGGACTTTGGTGGTGAGCAGGTCCACGGCTTCCGCCGGGTCTGGGCCGACGGGAGCTCCGAGGTATGCCTCGGTGAAGCCGGCCCTGCGGGCGTAGTCGAGGAGTTCTACGAGCAGCTCGATGCAGTCGCCGGGCGTTCCCGAGATGACGAGCTGGTCGGCCACGTACTGGGGCAGGAGTTCGGCCGCGGCGGCGACGCCCCGGCCCGCGTGGACGGCCTCGCGGGTCGCCGCGTAGTCGGACTGTTCGAAGCCGACTTGCTGCAGGTTCTCGTGCGGCTGCTGGGACACGATCAGGGCAGCCTGCATGCGGGCGGCGGCGGTGGCGCGGTCGCGGTCCGCCGAGATGGACATGTTGACCCCGTATATGCGCGTGAACTCTGAGCGGTCGCTGCGCTCCCGGCCGGCTTCGAGGCGATCGAGGTTGCTGACCGCGTCGAACTGGCCGCTGCGAAAGGCCGCGAGGCTGTGCGCCGGGAAGTTGCTCGCGCAGATCACACCGTCGGCCAACTCGCCCGTCATTTCCAGGACCTTGGGTCCCGTGCCGGCCACGATCACCCGGACCGCGGGGTCCTCGACCCAGTCGAGGGACGCGCGACCGTCCTCGCGCAGGCCCAGGTCCGCGCAGGTGAGGGGGTAGTCGCCCATACGGACGGTCTCGCCCCGCCAGAGCGCGCGGCAGAACCTGATGAGCTCGGCGACGCGGCCGACGGGCTGCTGCCGCTCCATCAGGGCGCGCACCAGGCCACCGCCGGTTCCGATCCCCATGCTGACCTGGCGGCCCTCCGGCATGAACTCGGCCAACGTGGCCATCGTGGACGCCTGTTCCAGGGGGTTGCGCCCGAACGGGAACGTCACCGCCGTGCCGACACCGGCTCCGGTCCTGGCCGCGATCGCCCCCAGGACGGCGCCCGCTCCTCGTGACTGCATCTGGTCGGTGACCCAGATCGTCTCGAAGGTCCGAGCAGCGACTTCGGCGACCTCGACCAGGCTCGGTCCACTCGCCCAGGCGTGTAGCTGAATGCCCTTGATCATCGACTCTCGATTCACGATGGTGAACTGTGTCCACGATATTGAACAGAAGGATGCAAAATCCATTCCGGCCGGGGCTCTCAACGCCTGCCGGTCAGTCACGGTGGGCCGAATGCGCGACCGCATCCGCCCCCACCGGAAAATCAGCGATGAGCTGCCACGTAGTCGGGCTCCGTGAGGTATGTGCTCACGATTTCCTCGATCAACGGGCCGTCAGCCTCACTGCGTTCCTTCAGCTCGATCCACCGCGGATCCGCCCTGAAGGCATCCCAGAACGCGATTGCCGCGTCGACGTCCTCGAACGCGCAGAGGTAGTAGATCCGCCGCCGGTCGTCGACGACGTGCCAGAAACCCCTAAGGTCCAGACCGGATTCCCTGAAGAGGGCCACGGTCTCGTCGGCGAAGCGCCGGTGCAGGTCTTCGGTCCTATCCGGCAGCGCGATGTACTCGCGCAGTTCGAGGATCATGCCGGGATCCCGGAGACCGAGACGCCCGAGCGGGTCTTGTAGCGTCGGTTGATGTTGATGAGCACGGCCGTGAGCGGCTCCAGCTGACGGGCCAGGCGCAGGGCACCGCCGTCGATACCGGGACGGCCGGTGATCGTCGCTGCGAGCGCGGCGACCTTCTCCTTGGCGTCCTTGTCGTCGCCCACCACCAGGACGTCCTCGTGGCCGAGGGGGCCTTCCGCCTCCCACAGGGAGACCGCGGACAGGTGATGGAACGCCCCCACGACCACCGCGTCGGGCACGAGCTCCTGGGTCTGCTCGGCGGCGCTGCCGTCCTCGACGGCCAGGCCGTACGCGCCGCGCTTGTCGAAGCCGAGCGGGTTGACGCAGCTGATGACCAGCTTCCCCGCCAGGGCTGGCGCGAGAGCCTCGACCAGCTCCTTGTGTCCGTCCCAGGGCACGACGATCAGGACGGCCTCGGCCGCCTCGACGGCGCCCCGGTTGTCCAGGCCGAGCACGTCGACGGCCGAGCCGGCACGCGCGCGGATCTCGGCCGCGGCCTCCTCGGCGCGCCCGGCCGAGCGGGATCCGATGGCGACCTTGTGGCCGGCGCGGGCGAAGTGCAGGGCCAGGCCCTTGCCCTGTGGACCGGTACCTCCCACAACGGCGATGGTGTGGTTGTCCATGGTTCGTGCTCCTCAAGAATGTGCCCGCGACCGGCGGTGCGGGGTCACAGGCCCGGCGGTGCGGTGCCGGGCCTGTGAGTCTGGTGGGATCAGCCGGCGGATCGCTCCGGGCCGGCCTCCGGGTAGTCGTCCGGTACCCGGCCGCCGCTGCGTACTGTGATGGCCCGCGCGGCGGTGACCAGGTAGGGGGCCAACTCGTCGATGTCCTGCGGCGTGAGATCCGTTCCCATGCCGAGGAGGCTGATCACGAGGCAGGGTTGCCCGTCCCGGTCGAAGACGGGGAAACCCATGACGTTCAGCTCGGGGGCGTACTCGCCGAAGACGACTCCGAAGCCGCGGGAGCGCACTTCCTCGCGGCGCGGATCGTCGGCCGCGGCCTGCACGCCGTCACGCCACGCGTCGGCCAGTCGGCTGAGCAGCGGCGCGTCCCGGTCGAATCGGGAGCCGATCTCGATCGTGATCTTGATGTCCTTGCGGCTCTCGATCTTCGCGATCGCGGTGAAGTGCCCGTCAGGCATCGGTGAAATCGCGAGGCACGCCAGTTCGGTCCGCTCGGCCAGCCGCTCCATGAACGGCCGCGCCTCGGTGACCGGGGTGGTCCTGGTGACCGCTGCCACGCCGTATTCCACGAGCAACGGTCCCAAGTTGTAGCGCCGAGTGTCGGAGCTGTACTCGATGAGACCTTCGCTGACCATCGTCCGAATCAGGTTCGACGCCGTGCTCTTGGCCAACCCGCACGAGTTGGCGAGTTCGGTGACCGTCGCCCCGCTTCTGTGCCGGACCAGGTGATCGAGTACCCGTACCGTGCGCGATACCGCCGGCACGAGAACCCCGGATCCCTGGTCGGCGGCATCGTCGTCGACGTTCACGCCGCTGGATTCGGAAGGCCCCATCGCCACGTCTCCTGCTTTCCGGTCAGGGAAGTCTCAGTGCTTGGCTGAGTCCCCTACCAACTCGACAAAGTGGAACAGCGTACCGTCGGGGTCCGCCGCGAAAAGGATCTTCCACCCGTTCACTCCGTCGGGAGCCATGACGGTCTGGGGGGTGTGCAGGAACTTGACGCCCGCGTCGCTCAGGCGGTCGTACTCGCCCTGGATGTCGTCCGTGAGGATCGAGAAGCGGCACAGGCCGGGGTTGACGGTGTCGGCGATGGACCGCTCGCGGGTCGCTGGCACGTCGCGCCACTCGATGATGTCGAGCATCGCCTCGTCGGGCGAGTTGTTCAGGCGCATGTGCGCGAAGCGCAGCTTGCTGCCCTGTGCAATCATGAACGCCCGCGCGAGGTTGACGTCGTCGACCTCCTTGTCCTGCACGACCTCGAAGCCCACGAGCTTGTAGAACTCGATGGTGCGGTCCATGTCGGTGACGTTGAGACCGACATGCCAGAATCTACGCATAGGTGGTCCCTCTCGTGATGTGTGTCTGTATGTGACATCCGGGCACGGACGCCGCCGGGGGCAGTGCCGGGGTAGGGCGTGGAGAGCTCCGGGTGGTGCTCCGTGGCTCCGGGTCCCGCGCGGGGCCGGTTCCGGGATTGGCGACATTCGCCGTTCAGTGCGTCGCCGGAGCAAGCTCGCGCCGGAGGAGCTTCCCGGTCTCGGTCCTCGGGAGGGACGAAACCACCTCGAACTCACGGGGTTTGGCGTGCGGCCCGACCGTGGCGGCCACCAGGTCGCACAACTCGGATCGGAGCGCCTCTCCGACCTCGGCGCCGGCCTCGGCGCCGGTGAACCGCAGGAAGACCTTCACCCGCTGGCCGATCTTGTCGTCCGGGATGCCGACCGCGGCGGCCTCGGCCACCAGCGGGTGCTTCACCAGGGCGTCCTCGATCTCCGAGGGGCCGATCCGGTAGCCACGGCTCTTGATGACGTCGTCCGCCCGGCCCAGGTACTCCAGGCGCTGTCCGTGGGCACGCCTGGCTAGGTCGTTCGTCCGGTGCCAGTCACCGGCCGGGGGCACCGGGCTCTCGGTCTTCGCATCCCAGATCCCCAGCAACGCGACCGGGTCGGGAAGCCGCAGGGCGATCTCTCCAGCCTCACCGTGGGCGACCTCCCGGCCGTCCTCGCCGAGCAGCGCGATGGTGTGACCCGGATACGGGGCGCCCATCGTGTCGTCATCGACGGACCCCAGCGTCGCCGAGTCACCGATGAGACCGTTCGCCTCGGTCTGACCGTACGCCTTGTTCACGGCCTGCGACAGGTGCAGCCGGGACCACGCCATCTCGGCACGCCCCGCCGGCTCGCCGCCGGTGACGACGGCACGCAGCCTGCGCTCCGGCGCCCGGCCGTTCGCCTGCAGCAAGCGCAGGACCGAGGGCGGCAGGAACGCGGTCGTGACACCGCACCGCGCGAACAGGTCCAGCGTGGCGTCCGCGTCGAAATGCGTCTGCCGCTGCGCGACGACCGGGACGCCGAACGACCACGGGACGACGAGCCCCAGCATGAGGCCGCCGATCCAACCCCAGTCGGCCGTCCCGTAGTAGACGTCCCCGGGCTGGAACAGCTCGAAGGCGTAGTCCACTCCGGCGTGGCCGAGCAGTACCTGGTGGCCGTGCAGGATGCCCTTGGGCAGGCCACTGGTGCCCGAGGTGTACATCAGCAGGGCGGGGTGCGTCGGACCGACCGGCCAGGGAGCGTCGGAGTGGTTGTCGACCTTCCGGCCCGCGATCCCCTTCCCCTCGGCACCATCGACCGTCATCACGACACGGCCCTCGACGTCGCAGCCCGTCGACCGCAGCCGCTCGAGACCCAGCCCGTCCGTGACGAGGACCTTCGCCCCCGAGTCGGTCAGGCGGTGGGCGACGGAGCTGCCGGCCAGGAGCCGCGGGATCGGGAGCAACACCGCCCCGGCTGCCAGCACCCCGAAGACGGCCTCCGCCGCTGCCGGCGAGGGATCGAGGTAGAGCGCGACCCGGTCGCCCGGAGCGACGCCCTGCGCGCGCAGCACATCGCTGATCCGCAGCGAGGCCTGCTGCACCTCGCCGAACGTGATCTGGCCGACTTCCTGGGGTCCGGCCGTGAGCACGGCCACCGCGTCCGGATCCTGCGCGAAGAGCGCGTCCTGCGCGATCGAGTAGTCCAGAGCGGGCGACCACCGGGCGAGGCCCCGCAGTTCCCGCAGGTGGGCGACGACCGGCACGTCGGCGCCCTGTGGCGCTAGTCCAGACGTGCCCATACGCTCTTCTCCTTCGTGAAGCTCTCGATCGCGCTGCGACCGAGGTCACTGCCGTAGCCGCTGTGGCGGAACCCGCGGTACGGCGAAGCCGGGTTGAGTACGCCCCAGCTGTTGATCCACACGTTTCCGGCGTCCAGCGTCCCCGCGAAGCGCAGGGCCCGGCCGACATCGCGGGTGAACACGCCGGCTGCGAGTCCGTAGAACGTGTCGTTCGCCAGCTCGATCGCCTGCTCCTCGCCCTCGAACGGCAGCACACCGAGGACGGGCCCGAAGATCTCCTCGCGAGCGATCCGCATGTCCGGGGTGACGTCCGTGAACAGCGCCGGCTGGTAGAAGAAGCCCGGACCCTCTGCCGGAGCCTCGGTGCTGCCCGCCAGAAGACGGGCGCCCTCCTCGGCACCCGACACGACATAGGAGTGAACCGAATCGCGCTGCGCCGCGTTGACCAGCGGGCCGATCTCCGTCTCGGGATCGAGCGGGTCGCCTACCCGGGCCGCGTCGACCCGGGCCTTGACCAGCTCCACGACCTCGTCGTAGATCGGGCGCTCGACCAGGAGTCGGCTGGGCGCGGTGCAGGTCTCGCCCTGGTTGCCGTACATCGCTGTGAAGACCACGTCGGCGATCGTCTTCGGGGACGCGTCCGCGAAGGCGACCAGCGCCGACTTGCCGCCCAGCTCCAGCGAGGCGGTGATCAGCCGGTCCGCCGCCATCCGGCCGATCTCCTGGCCTATCTCGGTCGAACCGGTGAAGGTGACCTTGCCAACACCCGGGTGCCGGACCAGTGCGTTGCCCGCCACCGAGCCGCGGCCCGGCAGGACGTTCACGACGCCGGCGGGGATGCCGGCCTCCAGGGCCAGCTCGCCCAGCGCCACTGGGACGAGGGGTGCCAGCTGCGCCGGCTTGAGGACGACGGAGTTGCCCATCGCCAGCGCCGGCGCGATCTTCCAGATCGACTGCACGGCGGGGAAGTTCCACGGGGTGATCGCACCGACCACACCGATCGACTCACGCACCGTGTAGTTCAGGAAGCGACCGGGGGCTGGGATCGTCCGTCCCTCGATCTTGGTCACGAGGCCGGCGAAGTACTCGACGGTCTCGACCATGACTGGCAGGTCGATCGCCGAGGACTCGCGGATCGGCTTGCCCATGTCGCGGGTCTGCACCTCGGCGAGCTGCTCCTTGTTCGCCTCGATGAGCGCCGCGTAGCGCAGCATCAGGCGGGTGCGCTGCGAGGGCCGCATCCGCTTCCACGCCTTGGCGCCGGCCTGTGCGGCCTCGACGGCACGGGCGACGTCGTCCACGCTCGCCTCGGCGACCTTCGCGATGACGCTGCCGTCGGCGGGGTTGACGGTATCGAACGTGGCCCCGTTCGAGGCGTCTGTGAGCTGGTCACCGAGGACCAGCGGAACATTTGAGGTCAGTGCACGCATGATCGACTCCTTTACGGTCGGGCCTCAGGGGAGACGGTGCGCGGTCGGCAGGACCGCCTCGGCGAGAGCCTGCAGCTCCTCCATCGCGGACTCGAGCGTGGCGTGCTCGAATGAGGTGTCGCAGATGAAGTGCGTGACACCGAGGTCGCCGTACGCCTCGATCGTCTCGGCGTTGTAGGGCGCCTTGCGCAGCGGGCGCGCCGTGAGCGTGATCTCGCTCATGTCGCGGCCGGCCTCGGCCACGTACGACCGCAGTGTGGCGAGGTAGCCCGCGTAGTCCTCCGGGCCCACGGCCAGCGGGTGCCAGCCGTCACCGATAGCGGCGATGCGGCGCAGCGATGCCTCGCTGTAGCCGGCAAACCAGACCGGGATTGTGCCGCGCACGGGCTTGGGGAACATCATGAAGTCGTGCAGGTTGTAGAAGTCGCCGTCCCAGGAGACCTCGTCCTCGGTCCACATCTGGCGCATGGCCTTGACCATCTCGGTCACCCGGCGGCCGCGGTCCTTGAACGGCGCGCCCAGCGCCTCGAACTGCTCCTTCATCCAGCCGACGCCGATGGCGACGGACAGCCGGCCCTTTGACAGGACGTCGATGCTCACTAGTGTCTTCGATGTCTGCACCAGCGGGCGCCACGGCAGGATCAGGCAGGACGTGCCCAGCTCGACCGTCTCCGTCGCGGCCGCGGCCCAGGTCAGCGCGGTGAGGCAGTCCAGGTAGGGGGTTTCGGGCGCCCAGAGGAACTTGCCGTCGGCGGTGTACGGGTAGGCCGTCTCCACCTTCGTGGGCAGGGCCACGTGGTCAGTCATCCACAGCGAGTCGAAGCCGATCTTCTCCGCGTAGCGGGAGACCTCGCTGATCGCGTCCGGTCCGGCCCAGGGACCGGCGCCGGGGATCCTGATACCAACCTTCATGTGATGCTCCTGTCAGGACGTTGTGATTTCACAAGATGTTGTGAGGTCAGCGGACGACTCGCGCTGCCAGCAGCCGCGCGATGTCTTGGTCGTTGTGTCCGAGCTCCTTGAGGAGCTCGGCGCTGTGCTCGCCCAGGACGCTCGGCGGACGCTCCACACGGCCGGGAGTGTCCGACAGCTTGATCGGCAGGCCTGGCACCCGGACCTCGCCGAGGGCCTTGCTCTCCAGGTCGACGACCAGGTCGAGCGCGCGGATCTGGGGGTGCTCCACGGCCTCGTCGTAGGCGAGGACAGGGGCGCAGATAATGTTCTGCTCGGTGAGCAGGGTGACGATGTCGTCCCGGTCGCGCTCGGCGAACCAGGGAGCGAGCACCTCGTCGAGCTCCTCGCGGTGGGACAGCCGGCTCGCGGCGTTCGCGAACCGCTCGTCGTCGAGCAGGTGCTCGGCGCCCGCCGCCTTCACGAACCGCTCGAAGTGCCGGTCGTTGAAGGCGACCATGTGGACGGCCCCGCCGTCACGCGTCACGTACGCGTTGTACGGCGCGTAGAAGTTGCTCGCGTTGCCGACGCGCGGCGCCACGTAGTCGGCCAGCATGTACTGGCCCAGCCACGGAGACTGCAGGTGGAACAGCGAAGCCACCAGCGAGACTGAGCCGTTCTGACCGGCTCCGGTCTTCTGCTTCGCGAAGAGCGAGACCAGGGCCGCGATGGCGACAAGGTAGCCGGCCGAGCTGTCGGCCACCGGCGGGCCGGCCTTGATGCCGCGGCCGTCGGTGTCCCCGGTGGCCTGGATCATGCCGGTGAGGGCCTGGGCAACAGGGTCCAGCGCGGGCCGGCCGACCATCGGGCCGCTGTCACCGTAGCCGCTCACGTTCAGGCAGATCAGGTGGGGATGGCGCTCCCGGAGCTCTTCGGTGGTCAGGCCGAACTTCGCCTGCACAGCGGGGAGCATGTTCTCGATCAGCACGTCGGCGCCGGCGCACAGCTCGTGAAAGAGGTCCCGTCCCTCCTCCGTGCGCAGGTCGAGTGCGATCGCCCGCTTGTTCCGGTTGACCCCGGCGTAGACACCGCTCATACCGTCGCGGCCAGGACCGAACGTACGAGACTCGTCCCCTGCGAGGGGCTCCACCTTGATCACATCGGCACCGAAGTCAGCCAGGATCGACGCGCCCAGCGGGCCCGCAACCATCGTCGCGGCGTCGATCACCCGCGTTCCTGCCAAAGCCCGAACCTGCTGAGTCATCCTTGGCCACCCTGTTCATTATCTCGAACTGGCGTCAGCATTTGGAACGACCATAGGTATGCTCTTCATCGGCGTCAAGGCTCCTCCGGAGACTTCCGGGAAGGGCGCCCTCAGCCCCGGACCCTGATGCCGGGCCGTCGACGACCGGACCGGAGGGCTGGTGCGCAAGCGTGAAAAGTCAGCAACTCGCTTCATCTGAAAGCAACTTGGAGTTCAACCCACCGCGCGCCATCGGAGAGTGGCGGGAGTTGGACGCACGGCAGCGAGGAGGGGCCGGGTACGAACGGCCACCGGTGCCGGGTCGGCCCGAACACGGCGCGAGCGAACGGGAATCGGGGCGAAGACGGATGCGGGCGGGTGCCGACCGGATCGAGAGCCGGGCGGCAACCTTCTTGCCTGCGAGGGCGCGAAAAAGCCTCGACCGACAGGAGTCGATCAAGGAATCCGACGCTCACTGGGGGTTTCGCTCGCACGTTCAGCCGCTCCGGCGTCGACGTGTACAGTTCTGCCGATCAACCACACCCCCGGGAACTGGCAGCGTTCCGTCGCCTTTGCCCTACCGTTGGAAAACCCTTAGACACCGCGAGGTTCCGGGCTTTCCAGCGCCCCGTGCGGCCGTCGGCCCACTCAGGCCGACCACCTCCGCACATCGGATATGTGGCGAATTCCACACCGAAAGCAGCAGACCACCGCCCTCGATGGGCGGCCAGAAACCCCGACCGCCCGAGCGATCGCGTTCCCTGCCAGCAAGGACCGTGCCTCAGCGACCTGTGCGACGGCTGGCTCGCGACCCCGGTACGAACTCCCCCGTCCCGGAAACACCTCGGCCGTTCCCGGACTCGGTCGACGGCAGGACCTCATCCGGGCACAGTCACCTCTAAGGAAAGTGCATGTACACGATCGATCTCGCCTACGTGGGGCGTGGCCCCCACGAAGAGCTGGTCACATACATCGCGGATCAGCAGGACTTCTACGCCGACGCCGGTGTCCACGTCGCTGTGCGGGACGGCTCCATCTGGGACCAGGAACGACTACGCCGCGGGGCCGTCATCGGCCTGGGCAGGACGCTGCTGTCCCGGCTGGTCGGCGGCATCCCCTGGGTCGCGCTCAATGTGAACACCCAGCGGCCCCAGTTCTGGTTCCTCTCCCGGCCTGGCCTGGACTCCCTGGCCGACCTGGCCGGGAAGCGCCTGGCCGTGCATCCGCACCACACGGGACCCGGCTGCTTCACCCGCATCATGCTGCGCCAGGCCGGACTGGACCCGGACCGCGATGTCGAGACCATCGTCCGTGCGCCCGGCGACTACAGCATGGATCTGCGCCGGCTGCGCGAGGGCACGATCGACGCCGCCGTGGTGGGTGACGCCCTGGCGCCCGAAGCGGTGGCCGCCGAGAACGGCTGGAAGGTACTGGCCTTCGCCGGCGACCTCTTCCAGATCCCGACCGTCGGTGTGTCCGTCGACCCGACCTACACCGATCCGGAGGACCCGGCGGTCCAAGCCGTCGTGCGAGCCCACCGGCGCGCGTTGCGGGTGATCCGGGACGAGCCCGACACAACGGTCCGGTACCTCCGGGCCTTCCTCAACGGACACACGGAAGAGGAAGTCCGGGCGCACTACGAGAGGTTCATCGCCCCCTCGTTCGGCATCGACGGCCAGGCAGACCTTGCCTCCGCCGAGGCAGCCGTCAAAACAGTCGCCGCCGAACTGAGTGTCCCCGCCACGTTCACCGCAGCAGATTTCTACCGCACCGCACCCGCCACGGCTTAGGCCGCGGTGTCCTTTCGGAGCACTACAGAGAGGCTGACTTGTGAAAGAGTTCCTGATCGAGGTCACCACCAACATTCCCGAAGGAACCGAGGAGGCCGAGGTCGACCGCCGTCGCGCCGCAGAGGCCGCCCGGGCCGTCGAGTTGATTTCCTCCGGCCACCTGGTCCGGATCTGGCGTCCGGTAGGAGAGACGCGCAGCATCGCCCTGTGGCGGGCCAACGACGAGGCCGAGTTGCGTGACAAGATACTGAGCACCCTGCCGCTGTGGTCCTGGATGACGTCCGTCGTCACCCCCCTTGAGTCGCATCCGAGCGACCCTGGCAAGGCCGACGCAACCATCTGACCTGCGCCTGCACGGTGGAACTGACCCTGCATCGTGCAGGGCGACGAGGTCGCGGTGAACGCGCTGCTCGACCACCCGGATGTGGCGGCCGTGTCGTTCGTGGGCTCCACGCCGGTCGCGCGCCACGTCTTCAGGAGGGCGTCCGCCGGCGGCAAGCGCGTGCAGGCCCTCGGCGGCGCGAAGTACCACATGCTGGTGCTGCCCGACGCCGACCTCAATGCGGCGGCCGAAGCCGCCGTGTCCGCCGCCTACGGCTCCGCGGGCCAGCGCTGCATGGCCGTCTCCGTGGTGGTCGCGGTCGGCTCGGCGGGCGACGCGCTGGTCTCCCGGATCGCCGAGCGCGCCGCGAAGGTCAGGATAGGACCGGGCAACGACCCGACGTCCGAGATGGGCCCGCTCGTCACCAAGGCGCACCGCGACGAGGTCGCGCAGTACGTCGCGGGCGCGGCCGCCCAGGGAGCCGACGTGGTGCTCGACGGCCGCGGCTTCACTGTCGAGGGCCTGGAGAACGGGCACTGGATGGGCATCACGCTCCTCGACAGGGTCAGCACGGACTCGGACGCGTACCGCAACGAGATCTTCGGTCCGGTCCTGTGCGTGCTCCGGGCAAAGACCTACGAGGAAGCCATGAACATCATCAACGGCTCCCCGTTCGGCAACGCCGGCGCCGTCTTCACCCGCGACGGCGGCGCGGCCCGCCGGTTCCAGTTGGAGGTCGAGGTCGGGATGGTCGGCGTGAACGTGCCGATGCCGGTGGGCTACCACTCGTTCGGCGGCTGGAAGGACTCGGCCTTCGGCGATCAAGGTGTGGGCGTTGGTGAGCTCAGCGATGGCGTCGCTGTTTTGCCTGAGAATGTCCTCCTCTGTGGGGGTTGGATAGTATTCTGGCAGTTTCGTGATCTTTTCGAACAGTTCACTGCCGGCCGCGTCGTAGAGCCAGCGGGGCGGGAGCGATTTCGGCGAGGATGCCATTCCGCGCATCACGTCGGACTGGAGAGCCTTTCAACTCGCCCTGGCTGCTGGGAGGTTGCGACGGGAGCGGGGCGGCATCGGCAGCAGTTCGAAGGCGTGATCCGGCGGTTCAGCGGGGCAACGAGAACAGCGACGGTCACTGTGGTGGCAGGCACGGAACTTGTGGGCACCGCGGCTTACCAGGGGCCGTGGTGGACCAGGCCCAGGGTGAGGGCGGCCACTGCGGTGGCCAGGAACGCGACCCCGCCTACGATGTCGCGGGAGCCCACCCGCACGTGGGCGATGATGGCGCCGATGAAGTACAACACGAGGCCGGAGGCGGCGAGAGTTCCCAGTAGCGGTACGGCGAGCCCGGCCAGCAGCCCCACGGTGCCCGCTGCCAGCAACGTGCCCAGTACCGGCACATACTTCCGAGGTATGCCCTTCATGTCCGCCTGGGTCTTGGGGTATTCGTGGCCGATCAGGTAGGTGACCGCGGCGGCACCGTTGAAGACCGCGCCGAGGATGCTGACCGTAACGAAGGCGATGAACACGTTCTCTCCGCTCTGCGGGGACAATGGTGCTGGGCGCCATGTTGCCGTGCGCGGGTGATCGTACATGTCGCCCCGACGCGAGCAACTGGCCGTATGTGCTGCTCGTTGTGGCTCAGCAGTCGGTCGACCTCACCCGCACGAAGCGCCGCTCACACGCCCTCCACCCGTGCGCTGAGCCGTTCCAGGGTGCGCCGGCCCTCGCGCCGGACCCCGAGCGGGAAGAGCGCCGGGCGGCCGGGAATGCGCAGGCCACCGGTGAAGGCGACCAGGGTGCCGCCCGCAGTGGGCCTGGCGGCGATGCCCACCAGGACGAAGCGGCTCTGCAGCAGGCACCATCCGGGGCGCAGCACCCCGTCGAAGCGTGCCCGCAGACCGTGCTGGCTGGTGGCCACGCCTTCGATCCGATCGCCGTCGGTCCGGGTCACCCGCAGCCGCCGGGTGTCGGGCACGATCCGGGCCAACTCGCCCTCCAGGTCGGCGAGAAGCGGCCAGACCTCGTCGAAGGGCGCGGCGACGACCCGTTCGACGACATGGGCCCCGCGTACGCCGGCGGCCAGGGTGTGCAGCCGTCGTACCGGGTCCAGGGCCGCGGTGGGCCAGTTGACGGTCATTGCGACCACGCCTTCCTGAAGGAGTCGCGCGCCCGGTGCAGCCGGGATTTGACGGTGCCGACGCGCAGCCCGAGCAGCCGAGCGGCCGACTGCTCGTCCAGCCCCTCCACATCGCGCAGCACGAGGACCGCCCGGTGCTCGGGAGAGAGCCGGGACAGGACGTTACGGATGTCCGTGGCCAGCTGCGGGTCGCCGGGGCTGGGCAGTGTGTCGAGTTCGGCCGGGACCGAGCGGGCGGACCGCTGGGCCACGCGCAGTGCCTCACGGGCGGCGATCGCCCGCACCCAGCCGTGCAGAGCGGCCGGTTCCCTCAGGGAGCGCAGGCTGCGGAAGACCGCGACCAACGTTTCCTGTACGGCGTCCGGACCCTCGTCGAGGGCGATGGGCGCGCAGATCCGACCGACGAACGGGGCGAGTTGGTCGAGCAGGTCGTTCATGGCGAGCGTGTCACCGCGCTGGGCGGCGCGCACCAGCCGTGACAGCTCGGTGCGGTCGGCGCGGTTATCAGGCACGGCTGAAGTCTTCCATCCGCTCGGCGGGGGCCGCCGTCGGCGAGGTGCGCCCCGACCGTACGACCAGGATCGCGCCGGCCGCGGTCACCAGGGACAACGGCGTGTAGAGGCAGGCGTTGAGCCACTGGAAGGTGGCCCCGGCCCGCTCGTCGAGGCCCGCTTCGATGCCGCACATCCACACCAGGCCGGCCGCGGCGCGGGCGGAGACTCCGGCGGCCACCGCCGTCGTCCCCGCCTGCAGCACTCGTCCCCAGCGGTGCCCGCGGCCGAGGCGGACCCGCGCCCGCACTATGCCGGCCCCGGTCAGCAGCAGCGTCGCCAGCGGCAGCAGATCACGCGGGGCGAAGGGGACGTCCATGCCGAGCACGGCCAGCGAGAGCCCGAGGCGGTCTCGAGCCGGCCAGGTGGCGCCCATAGCCCAGTAGAGGTGCAACAGCCCGTCGAGGGCGAGAACGCTCGACACGGCTGCCGCGGCGCGTCGAGCGGTGCGCTCGCGCTTGCTGACTTTCTGCATGGTGACCTCCCCAAGGAACGCGGACGACGCGCTTGCGTCACTCTCCAGAGGAGCCGTAACCGCGATTCGTTCCACGGAACACGGCCCGCGTCGTTACCGGCCCTCGGCCCGTTCCACCGAGAGATACGGCGACGGACGGCGCCGGGTACGGGTGAGCACGGTGTCGAGGCTGAGCGGGTGCCGTTCGGCCGCGGCCAGCCCGAGCATGCCGACCGCCAGCACGAACACGCAGTAGTGGAACTGTTCGGTGACCGGTAGTGAGACGGTCATCGAGGTCCCGAAGCAGGCCAGCAGGCACGCGGCACCCAGCGCCGTGAGCCGCAGCTGGACGCCGAGCAGCAGGGCCAGGCCGAAGGTGATCTCGCCGATGGTGGCCAGCACCGCGAGGGGCGGCGCGAGTCCACCGGGCAGGAACGAGGCCACCTGGCGGGTGTAGGTGGTGAAGTGTGCGAAGTCGCCCCAGTTCACGTTCGGCGACCCCGGCCTGCCGAAGACGCCGAACCGGTCGCCGACCGAGAGCAGGAAGTCGGCGGCCATCAGGATCCGGACCGGGACACCCGTCCACGGGTACCGGCCCGCCAGCGCGGCGAATCCGCCGAGCACCACCAGCACCGAGACCCCGAACAGGTCGGCCCCGTGGGTCAGGAACCAGATCGACTGCACGCAGAGCGCCGCCCACAGGGCGGTGCGGACAAGGAGCTTCACAGCGAGCCTCCAGAGGTGACGGCACGTACATGGAGATGGAGAGACCTGCCCGAGCGGACGTTCCCTGTGAGGTCGGCCACAGCGTCGACGGCCACCGCTGTAGATGCCAAGAACCACGCCGCGCTGGTCACGCCGCATGTTGGTACACGTGCAGGATTCGGCCGACGCGGTCGCGTCGGTGGACGTCGAGGTGGGTGAGCTGGTCGAGTTCGGTGATCGGTTCGGGCACAGGACGTAGCGACGCGGCGTTTGAGAGATACGGCAGGGCCCCGCCCAGTGCCCGGCATGACAAGCTGGGCTTCCCACTGCCCGAACCCAGGAGGTCACCATGACTGCGCAGTCGCCATCGCAAGAAGGTTCGGAGCCTACTGACGACGAAAGCCCTGCCCTGGCGCCCGGCGATGACAGCCAACATGAACTGAAGGACAAGTTTCGCCAGGCCCTGGCACGTAAGCGCGGCATGCAGACAAACGCCGCGGCGCTCGCTGCGAACACCGATGCGTCGAAGGCCCGCGGCGCTCACGGCCCGGCTGGTGGCCGGCGCTCGTTCCGGCGAAAGAGCGGCGGCTGAGCTCAAACCGGCCGCCGGACGGGGACACCGCCCGGCGGCCATGCCGATGGTGGTCGCGTGGCGTTCTGCCGGGTGGCGGAGGCAACCAACCCCAGCTTCCGCCAACAACAGCGCGGTGCTCTACGTCCTTCCGTCACGGCCACGGATCGCGCCCATCTGCCGGACGCGATCCGTGGCCACTTGCTGACGAATACCACCGGGCCGGCACTCGTGGCCGTGCTACACCGCCCGCAACGCCGACACCGCCCGGCGCACCTATGAGGTCGGCCAACGCACCCGCGCCCTTGCCGAGCAAGGCCATGTCACTGACCGCTACACCAAGGCCATCGAGCAGCCCGGATCTGCCGAACTCGCCGCCCGCCCCGGCGACATCTACTGGAGCACATCGCCCGCGACTCGGCCGGCGACCACTCCCCCGTCGTGGAAGTCCTCACCGCCTTCGTCCGCGCAGCTCCCCCTCCAAGAGGTTGTCTCAGTCGGCTGTTGGATGGACGCGCAGTCGTAGGCGTTCGCCCTGCGGCCCGAACATGATCAGGTATTCGACCGGCCCGCCAGGGCTGGCGTTGGCGACTCCGTGAGGGGTGCGGGTGTCGAACTCGGCGACTTCCCCGGCGGTGAGGACGAGGTCGTGGTCGCCGAGCGCCAGCCACAGCCGTCCGGACAGCACGCACAGCCATTCGTACCCTTCGTGGGACACCTGTCGTGGTCGTAGCGGCTGCTTGCCGGTTGCGGACAGGACGTGCTTGTGGGCGTGCAGGCCCCCGACGTACCGGGTCAGCGGCAACACCGCCTTGTCCTCCACCGGACGCTGGGGCGAGGGGCTGGGCGGCTTCTCCGCCGTGGCGGATACGGTGCCGGCCAGCTTGTCCAGCGAGACGCCGTACTCCTTCGCCAGGAGCAGCAGCAGTTCCAGGTTCGGCTTGCGTCGACCGTTCTCGATCCGGGACAGCGTGCTGAGGGAGATGCCGGTCGCGCGGCTCACGTCGGTGAGCGAGGCTCCGTGCCGCTCACGCGCGGCTCGCAGCCGTGGCCCCATGCCGGCCAGCGCACGAGCAATATCGTCGTCCGTCATCGGCCTCACCCCTCTCCAGCCAGTCCCTGTACGCAGCCTGCTGGCCTGCTAGTTTGCCAAACTGGCAACGCTGGTCGCATCTGCCAGGCACCGCGACGCATGATCGATGCGTAACTGCGGCCACCTGGGAGTCCGAGGAGAAGCCATGCATCAGTCCACGCCATCGGCAGAGTGGCGCCACCGCACCATCGACGCACCCGCCCGGCGGCTGCACCTGGTCGAACAGGGCACCGGGCCGCTGGTCCTGCTCGTCCACGGCTTCCCCGAGTCCTGGTACTCCTGGCGTCACCAGCTCCCGGCACTCGCGGCGGCGGGATATCGGGCGGTCGCACTCGACGTGCGCGGCTACGGCCGCTCCTCCAGGCCGTCCGCGCCGCAGGAGTACCGGATGCGGGCCCTCGTGGATGACAACGTCGCCTTGGTGCACGCCCTGGGTGAGGAGACGGCGGTGATCATCGGGCACGACTGGGGCTCGAACATCGCGGCAATCTCCGCCCTGCTCCACCCCGAGGTCTTTCGCGCGGTGGGCCTGCTGAGCGTTCCCTATGCCCCGCCCGGTGGCCCTCGCCCCAGCGATATCTTCGCGCATATGGGCGGGGACCAGGAGTTCTACGTCTCGTATTTCCAGGAGCCGGGCCGGGCCGAGGCCGAGATCGAGCCCGACGTCCGGGGCTGGCTCGCGGGCTTCTACGCGGCCCTGTCCGCCGACACCATGCCGGCGCAAGGGGAGCCTGACCCGCACTTCGTCAGCAGCGGCGGAACGCTGCGCGACCGGTTCCCCAAGGACCGGCTGCCCTCCTGGCTCGCCGAGACCGATCTCGACTTCTACACCGGGGAGTTCGAACGCACTGGCATGACCGGAGCACTCAACCGCTACCGGAACATGGACCGCGACTGGGAAGACCTCGCCGACGTCAACGGCTTGCCGATCAAGCAGCCGTCCCTGTTCATCGGCGGAAGCCTGGACGCCTCCACAAACTGGATGGCCGACGCGATGAACGCCTATCCGGCGACACTTCCCGGACTGGTCTCCTCCCACCTGCTGGACGGATGCGGCCACTGGCTCCAGCAGGAACGCCCCGACGAGATCAACCGACTGCTGACCATCTGGCTTGAAGCGGTGTCTTAATCGGCGCTTCTGCGGTAGCAGATGAGGGCGCCGGCGATGCCGACGAAGACGAGGAAGTGTTCAACCTTGCGCTCGTAGCCACGGTGCAGGCGGCGGCACCCGTTCAGCCAGGACATCGTGCGCTCGGTCACCCAGCGGTGCCGGCCCAGGCGGCCGCAGTGCTCCTTGCCGCGTTGGGCGACGCGGCACGATCTGCCGGCGTCGGAGCCAGCTGCGCAGGTGCTCGAAGTCGTAGCCTTTGTCTGCGTGCAGCTTGGGCGGTGGCGGCACCTTGGGCCGCAGCGGGAGCGGATCGGCGGGATTCCAGCCAGCGGAAGGCGGTGCCGCTGCGTCCACCCCGACCGGCACATCTCACGCCGTCGGCTCGTCCAGTTGCTCTGCCGCCAGGCTCACCGGTGGCAGCCACAACCGCAGCCGCACGCCCTGCGGCAGTGGTTCAGCGGCCACGCCGCCGCCGTGCGTCTCGGCGATCTGCCGGACGATCGCAAGTCCGAGCCCGGAACCCGGCAGGGATCGCGCGGCCGGTGAACGGTAGAAGCGGTCGAAGACGAAGGGCAGGTCAGCCGCCGGGATTCCGGGCCCCTGGTCGCACACCGACACCGCACCGTCCGCTGTCGTGGATACGGTGACCTGCCCGTTTTGGGGACTCCACTTCACCGCGTTGTCCACAAGGTTGCCGATCGCCCGCTCCACCGCGTCCGGGTCGGCGTGCACCATGCACGGCGCCAGCTCCGCGGCGAACCGTAGCCGCGGCGAACGCGCCGCCGCCCGGTCCAGCGCCCGCTGGGCCAGCAGGTCGATCCGGGTGTCCTCGGTGTGCGTCCGCACACCGCTGTAACGCCCCAGATCCACCAAGTCGTTGACGAGAGAGGTCAGCTCCGCGGCCTGCGCGCGGGCCTCGCCGAGCAGCGCGGGGGCCTGCGGATCGGCCAGGCCCGGGCCCTCGCCGAGCAGTTCCAGGTTGGTGGTCAAGCTGGTCAGCGGCGTGCGCAGTTCGTGCGAGGCGTCCGCGACAAGCCGCCGCTGCGCGCCCACCGACTCCTCCAGCGCCGCCATCATCGCTGCGAACGACCGGGTGAGGCGGGCTATTTCGTCCCGGCCGTCGGTGTGCAGACGGGCCGTCAGATCCTGTGTCGCCGTGACGTGTTCGACGGTATCGGTCAGCCGCCGCACCGGCCGTAGCACCCGCCCGGCCGCCAACCGGCCCGCCACCGCGGCCAGTAGACAGCCGCCCGCGGTGATCCCGACCAGCAGCACAGCAAGCTGCCGCAGGGTGCCGTGCACGACCGCAGTTGGTACGTAGGTGCGCACCAGGCCACCGCGGCTGTCCGCCAACTGCGTGGTGTAGACGCGGTAGTGCCTGTCATCCCAGTCGGCGTCGCGGAAGTACGCGGGGTGGACGCCCTCGGCGACCTGGACGTCCACGTCGCTGACGTCGACGAACCCGTCACTCGGGCCCTTGGCGACCGGCGGCAGGACGAACTGCAGCGTCGTGGAGCCGACAGAGACCGGCTTCGTTGGGATGGCGACCTCGTCCGGTCCCTCGCCGTCCTGCTCCGCCAGCGCGCTCTTCTGCTTGAACTCCTTTACCACCTGCGGCGCTTGGTCTGCGGCCGACACCAACTCCGCGTCGCGGCGCTCGTTCAGGTTGACGCTCAGCGCCGGATACAGCACCACCGAGGCCAGCACCAGCGCAGCGAGCACCGCCGCGGCGCCCGCGGACGCCAGCCTGTTGCGCAGGCTCACGGCTCCTCCCGCAGCACGTACCCGAGCCCCCGCACGGTCTGGACGAGCCGCGGCTCACCGCCCGCCTCCAGCTTGGCCCGCAAGTAACTCATGTACACCCACAGGGCGTTGGACGACGGCCCGAAGTCGTAGCCCCAGACCGAGTCGAAGATCAGCGTACGGCTCAGCACCCGGCGCGGATTGCGCAGGAAGAGCTCAAGCAGCGCGTACTCCGTTCTGGTCAGGTCCAGGACGCGGCCGCCCCGGGACGCCCGGCAGGCGGAGGTGTCCACCTCCAGGTCGGCGAAGCGCAGCACCTCCTGGTCGGCGCCGCTGCGCCGCAGCAGGGCACGGATCCTGGCACGCAACTCCTCCAGAGCGAAGGGCTTTGCCAGGTAGTCGTCCGCACCCGCGTCGAGGCCCGCGACCCGGTCGGCGACCAGGTCGCGGGCGGTGAGCATCAGGATGGGGGTGCGGTCCCCCCGGGCCCGCACCCGGCGGCACACCTCAAGGCCGTTCGGTTCCGGCATGAGGATGTCCAGCACCACGGCGTCCTGCCGCCCGGCGGCCAGCGACTCCAGCGCGGCGGTACCGTCCGCCGCGACGGTGACCTCGTACCCGTCCCGGGTCAGGGCGTGCGCCAGCGAACGGCGCACCGCGTCATCGTCGTCAACCACCAGCACTCGCATGGCGCAAGGGTGCCTTACCGCTTGTCAGCGCGACGTCAGTTCGACTCAAGCCCGGGCGCCACGGCTGGCTTGCCGTCCCCGGGCTTCCCGTCACCCGGCTTGCCCGGTGCGGGCTCACCCGGCTTGCCGGGAACCGGCTTGCACTCACCGCGCTTGCCGTTGCCATGCTTGCCGGACCTGCCGTCCTTGCCCGGCGCCGGCTTGTCCTCGCCCGGCTTCCCCGGGGCCGGCTTGGCCGTCACCTTCTTGAGCTGGATGATCGCGTCCGTGAGCTGCTGCGGGCTCACCCCGAGCTTGGCGGCGATCGCCGCGTACGCCGGGGTGGTCTCGTCGATGTGCCCCTTCGGGCCGGTGGCGAGCTTCTGCAGGGCGTCCAGCGCGGCCTGGGCCTTCGCCGTCGACACGCCGAGAATCTTGGCGAAGTCAGCGGCGCTGAAGGCGGAGGCACCGCCCTTGTCCCCCTTGCTGCCCGGGTCACCCGGCTTCGTACCGCCCGGCGCCTCCTTGAAAAGGTTCTGCAGCAGCACCCGCGCCTTGGCCACGGGCATGCCCGTCGTCTTGGCGAAGGTCGCCACGATCTGGTCGGTGAGCTTGCCGCCGTTCGCGCCGAGCGCGATCTTGACGTTCCTGAGGGCGTTCTCCAGCTTGCTGTCCGGCTTGTCCGGCGAGCACTGGACGACGGTCTTGCCGTGGCCCGTGCTGCCGGCCCCCTTGCCGTCGGACGTGCCGGCCGCTGCGGCCGAGCCCGCTCCCACGGCGAGAACGAGAGCTGTCGCGGCGGCCAGCGCTGCGGTTGTGGGGCGCATCGTGCGCCTCCTTTCTGGTAGCTGCTGCCACCACACCAGCCGCCGCTTCAGGCCACCCGAGCCGAACCTTAGGACTTCCCTAGAACGGGCCTGATCCGCCTGGTACTCCAGCCGTAGATCGTGATCTTCATGTCTGATGCGCGGCTCGCCGGTGGTCATGGCCGGCCCAGGCTCGGGCCTGATGGCGGCGTCTCCAGTGGGACCAACCGAACCGGTGGGCCGCATCGCGGATGGGCCCGGCGCGGACCTCGGGCCGGACTGTGGAGCACGGCCGTGCCAGCGAAACGGGACAGTCGATCAGGATCGCCGGCCCTTTGAGTCGAGGGGGTTCAGGCGAAGTGCGTCGACGGTCAGGTCGAGAAGTCGGTCGACTTTCTCCGTTGCGTCGGTCGCCGTGGTCGACAGGAACACGCCGAGGAGCATCATCGTGACGTCCTCGGGATCGACGTCCGAGCGCAGCGAACCGGCCTCGGTGCCGCTGCGCAGCATCAGGGCGATGGCCGCCGTTATACGTTCCCGCGTCGCGGGCGTGGCGATGCTCCCCGACGCCCAGCCGGCGCGCAGCGTGTCGGACATGCCGCGCTTGATCTTGAAGAACGCCGCGTACCGGGTCATCCATGTCCGCAGGGCGGCCGCGGGCTCGAGTTCGTCGAGCAACTCCGGTGCGCTGGAGACGACTTCGTCGAGCTCCGCGGCGTAGACCGCCTCCACGAGCGCCTCCCGGGTCGGGAAATGCCGGTAGAGGGTGCCGATCCCGACGCCGGCGGCGCGGGCGACCGCGTCGAGGCGGACGGCGTCCGGCGTCGCTGCGAAGGCGTCCCGGGCGGCATCGAGGAGTCGGTCACGGTTGCGCCGTGCGTCGGCGCGGGCCGGGCGGGCGGGCGCTGCCGCGTCCCGGCCAGTGGCCGTGGGCTCGGTCCCAGACAAAACGGAGAACCTCCGGTTAATGCTACGTTGGACGAAGCGGAGAGACTCCGCTTCATCCATGCTCCCACGCGAAGGAGACAACCGATGGCTTCCCCCACCGGATCCGATCAAGTCACCGCCTCCGGCGCACCGCGCGCCGGTGGAGCCGGTCGGCTCGCGAACCGCGCAGTCTCCCGGATCGGCTTCGGCGCAATGCAGCTGGAACGGCTGAAGGGCGATCGCACGGCGGCGATCGCACTGCTGCGCCGCTGCATCGACCTGGGCATCGATCACATCGACACGGCCCAGTTCTACGGACACGGCTTCGTGAACGAGATGATCCGCGAGGCCGTCCGGCCCGAGGACGACGTCATGGTGGTCAGCAAGGTCGGCGCCGAGCCCGATTCGGACGGCCCGCTTCCGCTCCGCCTCGCGCAGCGCCCCGAACAGCTGCGCACCGCCGTCGAGGACAACCTGGCCACCCTCAAGGTGGAACAGATCCCCCTGGTCAACCTCCGCCGTACGGACACCGGGCCCGGTCTGCGCGCTGAAGGAGATCAGGTCGTCCCTCTCGACGACCAACTTGCCGTGATGACCGCCCTGCGTGACGAGGGCAAGATCGGCGCGATCGGCCTCAGCGGCGTCTCCCTCGACGTCCTGCGCAGCGCGCTGCCCGCGGGCATCGCGTGTGTTCAGAACGCCTACAGCCTGCTGGCCCGCGACGACGAGGACATGCTCCGCCTGTGCCGGGAGGAGGGGATCGCCTGGGTTCCGTACTTCCCGCTCGGCAGCGCCTTCAACGGCATGCCGAAGGTCACCGACGAGCCCGCCGTCATCACCGCCGCACGTGAGCTGGGCACCACACCAGCCCAGGTCGGGCTGGCCTGGCTGCTCCACCATGCCCCGAACGTGCTGCTGATCCCCGGCACGGCCGACCCCGAGCACTTGGAGGCGAATGTGCGGGCCGGAAAGGTCACGCTCGACCCGGCGACGCTCATCGCCTTGGACACCGCCCCTTCACGCTCGGGAGACATCGCACTGGACTAGGGATGTCGTTGGATCACCGGGCAGACCAGAGGAAGGTGCCGGCGATGTGGAGTCCGGCCAGGTAGATGGCCGCGCTCTGTGGGGCGTTCTCCGCGATCGTGTGCCGGATGCCCCGGCGCCGCAGGTAGGTGCGGCACGGACCGGTGCTGTAGCCCCTGTCCGCCGCGACGGCGGCCGGCTTCTTGCGGCGTTTCCCCGGCCCGGGCCGGGGATCCCGGATCTTCTCCGCGCCGGCACGAACTGGGTGCAGTCCGCCCCCTGTTCCGCCGTGACGATCAGGGACAGCGGGCGGCAGTGGCCGTCGGCGCTCAAGTGGATCAGACTGGTGAAGCCGCCACGCGAACGGCGAGAAGCCGGGATTGACGCGAGGCAGGCTCGAAGCGGGCAGCGTGCTCCGCGTCTTCGCCAGGAGGCGTGGAATGGTGATCGCCCGAAGCACAGGCCGGCGGCGCGGGGAGGCACGGCGGTCATCGGGGACCGGCGCCGAGTTCGTGGCGCACGTACTGTGCGCGCACCGAGCGGACGCCAAGGGCGACGGCAGCGCCCACGATCACCACGAAGCCGAGCATCACCACGCGGGCGGACACGTACTGCGTCGCGATGCCCAGTGCGACGACCGGCACCGACAGACCGAGGTAGGCGCCGAGGAAGAAGAAGGCGAGCGCCTCGGCCCGGGACTCGGGCGGGGCGGTCGCCCCGGCCGCGGTCAGTGCGCTGCGGAAGGCCAGTCCTCCGCCGGCGCCGGTCAGCACCCCGCCGATCACGAACATCGCCAAGCTGGGCAGCCACATCCCGCCCACCAGCAGGGCCAGGCCGGGAACGAGCACGAGCGGGCCCGTGCGCAGCGTGAGCGCAAGCGAGGCGCGGCTCAGCGCTATCTGGGCCACCGCTCCCGCGGCGAACGCGGCGAACGCCACGGCCCCGGCCACCGCATGGGAGCTCTCGTGCAGGGTCCCGGCCAGGAAGGAGGGCGCCAGGGAGTTGAAGATTCCGTAGACGGCGAACGCACCCAGGCCTGTCGCGACAGCAGCGAAGAACATCCGGCGCGCGTGCTCCGGCACCGCGATGCGCTGCGGCCGGTACCGCGGGGCCGGATCCGGCAGGTCCGCGGTCTCGGGCGAAAAGGCGACCAGGACGGCCAGCGCGGCCAGCGCGACGAGGAACACCACGTACGGCAGCACGAGCGGCTGGGGGGCGTACTGGGCGAGCAGCCCGGCGACCAGCGGACCGAACCCGATGCCGCCGAGGTTGGCCGCGGTGGCGACGATCTGGGAGCGGCGCAGCGAGCCCGACCGTCCGCGCCAGGTTCCCAGGTGCAGTTCGCTCAGATACGCGGTGGCCGTCGCTGTGGTCAGGCCGACGGAGACACCGGAGAGGACGCGGGCCACCAGCAGGCCGGGCAGGCTCGGCGCGAGCACGAAGACAAGCGCGCTGACGATGTTGAGCAGCAGCGCGGGCACGAGCACCCGCTTGCGGCCGATCCAGTCGGAGAGGTGGCCGGCGAGGAAGAGGCTGGCGATCACACCGACCGCGTACACGGCGTACACGACGGTGATCATGATCGTGGAGAAGTGGTCGCGCCGCTGATAGAGCACGTACAGGGGGGTCGGCACGGCCGAAAAGCCCATGTTCACCAGAAAGGCGAGCGTGGTGGTCCAGAAGCCGAACGAGTGGTGCCGATGACGTCGGGTGGGTCGGTGGCGGTGCGCCCGCGGCTCCGCCCGCCCTGCGGGGATGACAGACAAGTACGGCTTCCTTTTCCAGGTGCTTGCTCGAAACAGCAGCGGCGTGGTCTGCCCTGCCGAGTCGCCCTTCAGGCTCCCTGGCTCGCTTTATGATGTCCAACGAAGAAAATCGATAGGGATCATCAATGGGCTGCATGAGTGCGGGAGGAGCACGACGTGGAGCTTCGGCACTTGGAACACTTCGTGGCCGTCGCCGAGGAGGGCAGCTTCACCCGCGCCGCGGCCCGGCTGCATCTGGTGCAGTCGACGCTCTCTGTCTCCGTACGGTCCCTGGAGCGTGAACTCGGCGGAAAGCTGTTCAACCGCACTACGCGCCAGGTCGAACTCACCGACGCCGGCCGTGCCCTGCTCGACGAGGCGCGCACCGCCCTCGCGGCGGTGGACGCGGCCCGCGACGCCGTCGCAGCCGCGCAGGGCGGTGTGCGCGGCACCGTCAACGTCGGCATCATGCACTCGCTGGCGCTGATCGATCTGGCCGCCACCCTCACCCACTACCACCGGGAGCGCCCGCAGGTGCAGATCATCCCCAGCACCGCTCCGGGCGGCTCAGCCGAACTCGTCACCCGGGTGCTCGACGGCAGCCTCGACCTGGCCTTCACCGCGCTCCCCGGCGTGTACCCCGCAGGGGTGACGCAGCGCCTGCTCGCGTCCGAGCCCCTCCTGCTCGCCTGCCCGGAGGGCCACCCCCTCGCCGAGCACTCGGTGATCCCGCTCGTCGACCTGGACGGCGAGCGTTTCGTGGACTTCCCCGTCGGGTGGGGCACCCGGGCCAGCGTCGACCGCCTGTTCACCCGGGGCGGCCTGCGGCGGGAGATCGCCGTAGAGGTCGCCGACATCCCCACGGTCGTCGACCTGGTCCGCGCCGGATTCGGCTGCGCCTTTGTGAGCGCCTCGCTGACCTCCGGCACCCGCGCCGACACTCTCGCAATGCGTCCGGTGCAGCCCGCGCCCCGCTTCGAGGTCTCCCTCGTCACCGCCACGCAACGCCGCCCGTCCGCCGCCGCCAGGGCGTTGATCGACCTCGTCCTGGCCACTCACGCCACCCCCCAGGACGATGACTCCAAGGCGTGATCAGGCCTGCAGAAGCTGTTCGCCAAGGACCCCGAGCGGGCCGCGCGCCGCCTGGCGCACATCCCGGTCGGACGGTTCGCGGAGGCCGAGGAGATCGCCGGCGGCGGTCGCGTTCCTCGCCGGCGTCGACTCCCCCTTCGTGAACGCCACCCAATTCCTGGTGATCGGCGGGATCTCGGGCACGTGAGTGACACCGCTGTGCGGCGGGCGAGACGGTCAACCTCGGTGGCCGCGCCTTCAGTTCGTGCGGGTAAGGTGCCGCCGTGAACATGGCGACCCCCGGGTGGTACCCGGATCCGTGGCATGAGGGCGGCGGCCCGGCCGGGCATCGGTGGTGGGACGGCACGACCTGGACCGAGCATGTACAGGCGCCGCAGCCGCCCGGCGAGGGCAAGCGGCGCCGCGGCCTGGTCGTGGGCCTCATAACCGGCGCCCTTGTGCTGGTCGCCGGGGGTGTCACGGCGGCGGTGGTGCTGACTGGCGGCGACGGCGGCCGCAAGGCACCGTCGGCCCACGGGTCTGCCTCCCCCGACCGGCACGCGCCGAGCCCGTCGGCGTCGCACCGCGCCCAGCCGAGCCCTTCCGGATCCGCGGGCGAGGACCGCCACAGTGGCGGCAGCCGGCCCCCGGGGCAGCGCCCGGCCGTCACCGGACACGTCGACGACACGGTCAACGGCCTTCGCGTTCCCTTGCTGCGCGGCTGGCGGGGCACTTCCACCAAGACCGGCGCGGGCCTCGGGTACGGCACCGCGTACCACTGCCCGGCAGTGCCCGCCGACTCCTGCCTGCCCGGCGGGGCGTACACGCGGGTCATCGCCCATCCTGGCGACCTGACCCTCGAGGAGCTGGCACAGGCCGAGATCGGCGAGGTCGCGCGGAGCACGTACGGTACGAACATGAGCGGCCTGCAGGACTACGGCGGCATCACCAGACATCGCCAGACCGCCGCGGGGGCTGTGACGGTCGCGGGCCGGAAGGGGTCCTTCGTCCGCTGGAAGGTCAGCACGGGCAAGGGGCCCGGCGCCGTCGTGGAAGCGGTGGTGTTCCCCTCGCCGTGGGTCCAGGGCCGCTATCTGCTGCTCGGCTTCGGCTTCGACGACAACAGCAGGGGCCCGTCTGTGACGGACATGCAGTGGATCACTGATGGCATCGAGCGCCTCGACGGCGGCGGCAGCGGCACCAGCGCCTGACCGTGGCGCTGCCCGGCCGTCACAGGAACGTCCGGCCCTTGCCGCGCTACGTCGGCACGGTCGCCGTGACCTCGTCGCCCTCGATCAGGTGCGGCGTGTCGAACCGTTCGCACAGCTGGCCCGCCTTGGCATGCCGGAACGACACCTTGTCGCCGATGAGGAGCTGGTCGGCCGGGCGCGCCCAACAGCGGCGGCTGCATCTCGCCGGGACCCTCCAGGGGGTCGCGCTTGCTGGACCACCACACCGCGCTGCGCGGGCCCAGTGCCGGTTGGGATCTGAGTAGCGCCGCTCCGTTCTGACCCACCTAGGCGAGGCGCGAGGCCGGGACGAGTCTGCTGATGCTGATGGCGAAGTCCCGACACAAGAGGGCAGAGAGCGTTGGCCGCTACTTCAAGCCTTCCCCGGAAGCGATCGCCCAGGTAACCAGCCTGCTTGCGCCCGGCGGCAGCAGGCATTGAGGGCTCCGCCTGGGCGGCTGCTGCCGGCCGCCGGTGTTACTCCAGTGCAGCCGCCTTGCACAGCAGCACTGACCGTTCGCGGGCGTTGCGGCACAGGCGGGCGGCGAGCTCCAGCTCGGTCCGTGCCTCGGCGGTCCGGCCGAGCCGGACGAGCAGCTCGCCGCGCACGCTCGGGAGCAGGTACGAGCCCGACAGGCGGCCGGAGGCGGCCAGTTCGTCCACAACGGACAGCGCCTGCTGCGGCCCTTCGGCCATCGCGATGGCGACCGCCCGGTTGAGTTCGACGACGGGTGACGGGGCGATGCGGCAGAGCGCCTCATACAGGAGCACGATGCGCTCCCAGTCGGTCTCCGGCACCGAAGACGCCGACGCGTGGCACGCGGCGATCGACGCCTGCAGACCGTACGGTCCCAGGCCGCGCCCGAGGGCCGAGGACCGGCCGAGTGCGGCCATACCGCGACGGATCGCCGACCGGTCCCACAGACGCCGGTCCTGATCCTCCAGGAGCACCGCCTCGCCATCCGGCCCGGTGCGTGCGGGAAAGCGAGCGGCCGTGAGCTCGAAGAGGGCGAGCAGCCCGTGTACCTCCGGCTCATCGGGCAGCAACGCGCCCAGCATCCGGGCCAGTCGGATCGCCTCGTACGCCAGGTCGGGGCGCAGCAGGTGGTCACCGATCGTCGCCGTCGAGCCCTCCGTGAAGATCACGTAGAGCGCGCTGAGGACACCGCCGAGCCGATTACGCCGTTCCTCTGTCGGCGGCAGCTCGAACGGGACTCCGGCTGCGGCGATCGTCTTCTTCGCCCGCGTGATCCGTGCCTGAACCGTCGGTGTGGGCACCAGGAACGCCCGGGCGATCTCCTCGCTGGACAGGCCGCCGACCACACGCAGCGTCAGGGCTACGCGGGCCTCGGGCGAGAGGACCGGATGGCAGGAGATGAACATCAGCGCTAGGACGTCGTCGTCGACCCGGTCGGGATCCCACGGCAGGGCGTCCGACCGGTCCGGCGGGACCACCACGCCCGAGCTCTGGTCCCCCTCGGCGAGCCAGCCTCCGAGCATGGTGTACCGCTCGTCGAGTGCCGACCGACGGCGAAAGCTGTCGATGGCGCGCCGCCGCGCGGTCGCCAGCAGCCAGTTCACCGGGTGCGTGGGCGCACCGTCGCGCGACCAGGAGACCAGCGCCTCCGCCAGCGCCTCCTGCGCGACGTCCTCGGCGAGCTCGAAGTCCCCGGTGTAGCGGGTCAACGCAGCCACGATCCGTGCGGATTCGATCCGCCAGACGGCCTCGACGGCCCGCCGCGCCGACTCGGCGCTCGGCGGGCCGTCGGCGGCCGCGGGCGTCACAGCTGGCCGGTCCGCTCGCGCCACGCCCGCTCCCTGATGATCCACTCGTTGTCCTGCGGGAACTCGTCGATGCCCGGTACGCGGCGGACCTCGCACTTCGAGCCGGCGACGGCCGGGAGCCGCTGGGCCCACTCGACCGCTTCCTCCTTCGATGCCACGTCGATCAGGTAGAAGCCACCGAACAGCTCCTTCGTCTCGCCGTACGGACCGTCGGTGACCACTGGCGTCTCGCCACTGAAGTCGACCACCACGCCCTGGGCCGGGTCGTCCAGGCCCTCGGCGGCCACGAGCACGCCCGCCCGGATCAACTCCTCATTGAAGCGACCCACCGTCTCGAGCATCTCCTCGAAAGGGGTGGCCATCATCTTCGCAACGGATTCGTCCGTGCCCCGCAGGATCAACATGTACTTCGCCATCTTCGGTCTCCTCGGTCTAAGGGCCGCCCTTCGGCCTTCTCACCCCAAGGTCGAACGAGGCAGCCACGGATCGACAGGCGGACAGAAATTCCTTGCACCCGGGCCGGGGACACCGTATCCCGGAGATCCGGGCGCCAAGCGAAGTACAGCGACGACAGCAACCGAGCATGACCGGGGGCACCTCTGAGGGGCGGTTTTCAAGATCGCTGATGGCTCGACTCAGCCACTGAGCCTCCCTCGGCCTCAGCCGTGCTGCTACCCACCGCCGACTGGAGGGCCGATCGTGAGCACATGATGTCAAGCATCGTCGTTCACTGCACCGAGCCTCGGAGGACCAGTACCTATGCCTCTGGATCCGGCTGCGGGAGCTCCTGAGGGCCCAGGGACTTGATCCCGACGGGACGATTGTCGTCGACCTCCTGCAGGGAGGACCTGATCACGAGGATGGCCAAGTCATCTCCGACGAAGGAAGGGTCTACCGTTTCACCCTCTTCTACGACCAAGCCCGCCCGCCACGCACCCGAAGCACCGGCCTCATCGCCAGGAGCATCGACCGGACCGGTCGTGCCGGCCGCCGTGCCGCCGTGCCGCCGGACCGCCGGAGTCGTTCACCGAGCCTCTCAACGAGCCCGGAGATAGGCGAGGACCGCGAGGACGCGGCGGTGGCCGGCGGCGTCCTGGGGCAGGTTGAGCTTGGTGAAGATGCTCCGCACGTGCGCTTCGACGGTCTTGGGGCTCAGGAACAATTCGGCGGACAGGGCGAGGTTGGAGCGCCCCTGAGCCATGAGTTCCAGTACCCCCCGCTCGCGTTCGGTGAGCGCCGCCAGCGGGTCGTGCACACGCTTGCGGCCCAGGAGACGAGCGACGAGTTCGGGATCCAGTACGCAGTCGCCGTTCGCGACCCGCCGCACATCGCCCGCGAACGTCTGCAGGTCGGCGACCCGGTCCTTGAGCAGGTAACCGACGCCGGAGTCGAATTCGGTCATCAGTCGCACGGCGTAGGACGTTTCGACGTGCTGGGACAGCAGCAGCAGCCCGACGTCGGGGTGTGCGCGCCTGAGTTGGATCGCGGCCTGCATACCCTCGTCCAGGTGGCCCGGCGGCATCCGGATGTCGATGATCGCAACGGCCGGTGGTGCTTGCCGCACGAGTGCCATCAGCCCGGCAGCATCGCCCGCCTGGCCGGTGACGTCGAAGCCCGCCTCGGCCAGGATGCGGGCGACGCCCTCACGGAAGAGTACGACGTCGTCGGCGATTACCACGCGCATGGAATCTCCGCTCGGAGTCGGGTGCCGTTGCCGGCGGGGCTCTGCACGGTCAGTCGGCCGTTGAGGGTCGCGAGGCGGTCGAGGATGCCTTGGAGTCCACTGCCCCACCGCCCGTCCGCGCCGCCCCGGCCGTCGTCGGCCACCTCTACGCACAGCCGGCTGTCGGTGACCTGGCCGGTTATCGCGATGGCCGTGGCCCCCGAGTGCTTGGTGGCGTTGGTCAGGGCCTCGCTTACGATGAAGTAGGCGGTCGCCTCGACCTCGCGTGGAAGTCGCGCGACGAGGGGCACGTCGACGGTGACCGGGATCGGTGAGCGTTCGGCGAGGGAGTCGAGCGCCGCGCCGAGTCCTTCCCGGGTGAGGACAGCCGGGTGGATGCCGCGCGCGAGTTCACGCAGCTCGGCCAGCGCGAGGGTCAGTTGGCGGCGGGCGTCCTCGATCGTGCCTGCCAGGGCGACGTCGGGTGCCGCCTTGGTGGCTATCGCCTGGAGGGTCAGCGCGAGAATGACCAGGCGCTGCTGGGCCCCGTCGTGCAGGTCGCGCTCCAAACGGCGGCGCGTCTCATCCTGCGCCGCGACGATGCGCTGTGCCGCCGCTTGCAGCTCGGCTGCCTGCACCGCGATCTGATGCAGCCGACGCCGCAGCTCCTCGCCGAGTCCGATGTTGTCCAGGACGAGTTCGGCCTGCGCCACCAGATCCTGCAGCAGCCGGTCTTCGGCGACGGTCAGCACGTCGCCACGCGCCTTGGTCAGCGTTACCGCGCCGCGCACGGCACCCCGGCAATCGATACGTCGCACGTGCGTGCGTCCGCCGTCGGCCAGCGCCGCGAGCGTGGTCGGCGCGGTGACGACGGGCGTACCGGGGCCGGCCGCCGGAGGCCAGGTTGCCACCGCCACGAGTTGGGCCTCGCCGCCCACCCACAAAGTGACCTCTGCGGCACCGACACCGTCGGCGATGGTCGAGGCAAGCCCGGTGAACAGGTCGGCGTCCTGGCCGCCACGGCTGACGTGGGTGGACAGGCGCGCCAGCGACTCGTACGGCGTGGGCCGGCGCCCGTAGACAAGCCGGTCCGCAGCCCCCTGCACCCGCCGACGCACCCGTTCGAACACCACCGCGACCACCGCCGTGGCCGCCAGCGGCCACCACGAGCCGCCCGCGTCGCCAACACTGACGAGCCGCCCGATGCCGGCCACCACGGCCACGTACACCAGGGTGACGATGACGGCCATCGCGCCGTACACCACAGTCTTGTTGATCAGAAGGTCGATGTCGTACAACCGGTACTTGACGATCGCCACACCCGCCGCGACGGCCACCAGCGGCACCGCCAGCAACCCGAGCGCCGGAGTGCGGAACGCGACAAGCCCGACGCCCATGGCCACCGCGCCCATCACCAAGGCGTACGCGAACCAGCGCAACTGCCGTGCCTCGTCGCCGCACGCGCGGCGCAGCCGGATGACGGCACCGATCACCCACACCAGCTGGAACAGCAGATAAGCCGTAGGCCCCAGCACGTTCCACACACGTTGTGCCGTCTCGTAGCCCGCGACGCGAAACGGGTGCGCGACGGTAAGGCCGTCGTCTGCGTACTCGACCGGCCACAGCGCCGAGGCCAGCGACAGCATCGCGGCCGCAGGCACCATCGTTGCCACCACGACCCGCCAACGCGACGAGGGCAGCCTGCCGTCCGGGAAACACAGCATGGTCACACCGAACAACGCCAGCACCAGCGCAAGCGGCCAAATACCCAACCACCCCAGCCACACGGCGCCCGGCTCGTCCACACCGAGGGGCCCGGCCGCGTACTGGCGTCCGAAGAACATGACCGCATGCGCGAGTCCGGTTGCCAAAAACAGCCAGCCCTCGCGGTGTCTCGGCCGTCGGTCCAGGACGAACACACCCACAGCCGTGAACGCCGCCGCGATCAGCCCGTTGTGAAGATTGGGCAGGAAGACGCCGAAGGCGAAGCCGCCGGCAACGAGGGCGCCGGAGACCAGACCAAGGCCCAACGGGGCGATGCGGGGGCGGCGAGGCTGGCTCATGGCCCACCGATGACCGCGGCGAGAGCCGCCACCGACAGCTCCGCCTTCGGGATGAACCCGGTGGCGCCACTCATTGCCACGCGCCGCCCATAGTCCGTCGCATCCCGCGTGGAGACCAACACGATGCAGACGCCTTCGCTCAGGCTCATGATCTGCGGTATCAGATCGAACCCACTGATGTCCGGCAGTTGGATGTCCAACAGCACCACCTGCGGACGGAGCGCGGCGACGGCCTCGAGCGCGGACTGCCCATCCGGGCACAACGCTGCCACCTCCAGCCCCGCCGCCGCCACCAGTTCGCCGGCCAGCGCCCTGAACTCGGCGTGGTCGTCCACGATGACGGCGCTCCGGTGCATGCACAGATGCTCGCACAACCGCACCGCCCCCGCCTGAGGGCTAACCCTCATCCGCTCCAGGGCAGGCCTCGATGAACATCCATGCCGCAATTCCTACGGTTCCAACAGTCGTTCGTCCACCCGAAAGGAAGTCCCTCCCATGTCCACCACGCCAACTCCCCCGCCTGCCGCGCGGGTCAAGGCAAGGACCGCCGCATGCTTGCTGCTCGCCGGCGGCACCGCCTTCCTCATCGGCGGCGGCCTGCACCCAAGGGTCGACGCGCCCGATGGCGGCGCCAAGGAACGGTTGCGGGTCATGTTCGAGGACGGGGGCTGGTACCCGTCGCAGGCGCTCATGCTGGCCGGCACCGCTCTCATCGCTGCCGCGCTGATCGCGCTCGTACGCCGCCGCCTGCCCACGGAGACACCATGGGCGCGGCACGCGACCACGGTCGCGGCGCTAGGGGCGATCCTGGCCTCGCTCGCATTGCTGCTGCACCTGCTCGCCGCCGGCGAGGCCGACCGCCTCGCCAGCGGCGGCAACACACCGATCACCGACACTCTCGTCGTGGTCGACACGATCGCCATGCCCGTGTTCGGCCTCGGCATCGCAGCACTCGCGCTGGCCGGAGCACTCACGCGGACCCTCGGCAACATGGTCGCCGCCATTCCCGGTGTCATCGGCGGATTGGGCTACGCCCTCGCCGCCGGAACCATCCTCATCTCCGACCGCCTCGACGGGCTCTTCCCCACCGCCATCGGTATCGCACTGTGGGCCGCGGCGGCGGGCGTCCAGCAACTGCTGCCGGACCGCCGCGCCACGGCCACGGCTTAGCGGCACCGCGCCGGACCGGCCACAGGAGGGGGGTGGCCGGCCCGGCCCATCGCAGACGCGGTGCGGGCAGTCCTGTAACAGGGGCCGGGACCACGCCACCAGGACGCGCCGCACACCGCCGGACGAGGGATCCGGCCGTGACAAGGGGGAGCCGATGTCGGAACGGCTGCTGGACGGGCGCTATCGCCTGATCGACCGGATCGGATCCAGGGGGCATGGGTGAGGTGTGGCGCGCCTATGACACGAACCTGCACCGCGAGGTGGCTGTCAAACTGATCACCGAACTCGCCTACGCCCAGGACCCCAAGGCCGCGGCCCGGTTCATGCGGGAGGCCAGGGCCGTCGCACGGCTGTCCAGTCCGCACATCGAGACGGTCCATGAACTGGGTACGGCATGGATGGCTAACGGACCCAAGGTGCCGTACCTGGTGATGGAACTGCTGGACGGGCGCCCGCTGGACCATCTGCTCAAGAGCGCCGGCTGGCTTCCTCCGCTGGATCACGTGGGCCGCTGGACCGATCAACTGTGCCGTGCGCTGGGGACAGCCCACGCGGCCGGCGTGGTGCACCGAGATATGAAGCCGGCGAATGTCATGATCACCAGGGATACCACGGCCGTCGGCGACGGCAGGGTCGTCAAGGTTCTCGATTTCGGCATCGCCCGGTTCCTCAACGGCACCACGGGAGCACCGACCACGCTGACCCCCACCGGGTCGATCATGGGCACACCCGCTTACATGTCGCCGGAACAGGCCCGAGGAGAAGGAACTGTCGACGGACGGGGTGATCTGTACTCCTTGGGCTGCATCCTCTACGAACTGGTCACGGGACGACTGCCGTTCGAAGGTGGCGCCTGGCATGTGGTGCTGCGCAAGCACATCACTGAGCCTCCCGCTCCGCCGCGGCTGCTGCGCTCGGGACTACCGCAGGGCTGGGACGAGTTGATCCTCGCGCTGCTGGCCAAGAAACCGGCCGACCGTCCGCAGACCGCCGCGGAAGTCCGGCACCGGCTGAGCGCGATGGTCGCGGCGTCCACCACGTTCACATCCGCCCGGCCCGCACCCCTCCCGCCGACGCGACTCGATCCCGGACCGCCGCCTCCCGACCCGCTGCTCATGCCGCCTCCCGCTCCAACCGAGCCACCGCGTGTCCCGGCCCAGGCAGGCCCCAGGAATGCGAAGGCGGCGGAAAAGGCGAAAAGGGCAGAACAATCGGAGATGCCGGCGTCGCGCCGGTCCCATACCGAACCGACAGTACCCGCGACTCAGACGCGGCGGGCCACCAGGGGGTTGCCGCCCTGGCTGCTGCGGACCGGCGGCGCGGTCTACCTGGTGGCGGTGTTTGCGGGGCTGATGGGGGCTTCAGACATCCCAGTCGGGGCGAAAGTCGGTGAAGTGACCCTCGTGGTGATCCTGACCGGGCTGTACCGGCGATGGCGCACCCGCCGGAGCACGACGACGCCACCAGCGTCTCAGGGTCCGCGGCCCAGGAAGGCATGACCAGTACGCCCCGATCCGCGCGGACGTCCGCACTGCGTATGCCCGGCTCACGCAAGTGATGCAGGCCCGGCACCGGCGCACCCACGGGAAGCATGAACGTCTCTGCACGCACCCCCCGGACTGGCTGCTACCCCGGCGCGGTCGCCCCGATCAACGCCGCCCGTCAGCAGTACCGCCACCCATATGCGGGCATCACGAATCCCTGATCCCTCTTCAACGAAGCCCCCGGTCCCGCACGGCAGCGGACCCCTCCGCCGCCTGGTCACCACCACCCCTATCGAACAAACGATCAATCGCGGGAAGTACACACCAGCACTGGCGCGATCACACCCCACCCTCACCAAGACCCGCACCGACCTCGGTATGAAGAAGGAACACCGCAGCACGCCCGCCGCCGGCCGAAGCTCCCATCCCGTGGCGCGGATCGCTGCGCCGGCTGTCCGTCGAAGGCTGCACCTGCTTGCTCAGCTCGCCTGGGGCCGGGCCAGACCGTGGTCGTAGGCGAAGATCACTGCCTGGATGCGGTCGCGGGCACCGATCTTGGCCAGGACCCGGCCGACATGGGTCTTCACGGTGGACTCCGACAGGACGAAACGGCCGGCGATCTCGCCGTTGCTCCAGCCCTTGCCGATGGCGACGAGGATCTCGCGTTCACGGTCGGTCAGGGAGCTCAGTCTCGGGTCCTCGGTGGAGCCGGCACCGGCGGGCGGCACGAGACGGGCGAACTCGTGGAGAAGGCGGCGGGTGAGCGCGGGGGCGATAACGGCATCTCCGACGGCCACCGCGCGGATGCCCGCCAGGAGTTCCTCGGGGCGGGCGTCTTTGAGGAGGAACCCGCTGGCTCCGGCGCGCAGCGCCGCGTACACGTACTCGTCGAGGTCGAAGGTGGTCAGGACGAGGACACGGGAGCGGTCGCCGGCGGCGACGATCCGGCGGGTGGCCTCGATGCCGTCCATGCCCGGCATGCGGACGTCCATGAGGACGACGTCCGGGCGGAGTTCGGCGGCCTTGCGCACGGCCTCGGCTCCGTGAGCGGCCTCGCCGACCACCTCCGTCTCGTGCACGGAGTCCAGAAGCATGCGGAAGCCGTACCGCTGGAGCGGCTGGTCGTCCACAACGAGTACGGTGGTCACCGGGCACCGTCCTGGGGGGTGAGGTCGAGGTCGGCCCGTACCGTCCAGCCGGCGCCTGCGGGGCTCGCGCTGACGTGCCCTCCATAGAGTGCCGCTCGTTCTCGCATGCCCACCAGGCCGTGACCTTCCTCGTTCGCCGTGCGGGGACGGCCGACCGGGGTGGAGGGGCCGGAGTCCTGGACCGTGATGGTCAGCCGCGTGTCCTCCACGACGATCGCCAGGTTCGCACGCGCGCCGGCGCCGGCGTGTTTCAGGGTGTTGGTCAGGGCCTCCTGCACGATGCGATAGACCGTGAGCTGCACCCCGCTGTCGAGGGCGTCGATGTCTCCGACCGTACGGTAGACGACCTCCAGGCCGGCGGCGCGCACCCCCTCGCACAGCGCGTCGAGGTCGGTGAGACCGGGCTGCGGGCTCAGCTCGGGCTCGGCCGGCGCACCGTCCGCCTCGCGCAGTACGCCGAGCACCCGCCGCAGTTCGCTCAGCGCCTGGCGGCCGGTGTCGCCGATGAGGTGCAGGGCCTCCTTGCCCCGTTCCGGAGCTGCGCCTGCGGCGTAGGCTCCTGCATCGGCGAGGGTGATGATGACGGACAGGTTGTGACCCACGATGTCGTGCATCTCGCGGGCCACTCGTGCCCGTTCGGCGGCGACAGCGAGTCGGCCGCGCTGGTCGCGTTCGATCTCCAGCCGTGCCGCACGCTCGCGCAGCCCGACCAGTTGGGCCCGCCGGATGCGGATCATCAGGCCGAGCGCGAGTGCTGCGGTCGCCGTGCTGAGCAGGAAGAACAGTGCGTCCCAGACCGACACCGCCGCCGAGACCCGCACCGCGACCAGGCTCAGTGCACCCGCTGCGACCGCGCAGGCCCAAGCCAGCTGCCGCAGCCGCCCGTGCAGGGCCAGGCTGTACAGGGCGACGAAGAGGGCGACGTCCGCACGGAGCGCGGCGCCGAGGGACCACTGGAGGACGAACACGGCCGTGACGGCGCCGAAGGCGGCGGCGGGCGCCCGCCGCCGCCACAACAGCGGCAGCACCAGCCCGGCCTGCAGGGCCATGATGCCCGCCACGGGCAACCGGGTGAATGCCACGCGGAAGCGGCGCGGGCCGTCGCCGTCCCCCCCGATCACGCCGACTGCATGCAGCAGATCCGGCAAGCAGAACAGCAGGAAGACCAGCACCACCACCGCGGTGTCCAGCACCCACGGACGGGCCCGGTCGGCATGCCGGAGCCGCTGGCCGGCCCGGCCGAGCCGGGCGACCAGCGGCCCCATCCCGCTGAGGTCATCGGCGGTCACGGATGTCACGGATGTCACCAACCCATGATGCGGGTGGCTGCCGCTCAGACGTCGCTGCGCAGCAGCCGGTACGCCGCTCCGGCCAGCGCGAGGGCTGTCCAGCCGAGGAAGACCAGGAGTCCGGCGCCCGGCGACAGGGTGGTGGAGTCGTGGGTCAGAGCGAAGATCGACTCGCCCGCGTGGCTGGGGAGGTAGGGGTCGATGTCGCCCTGCCACGAACTGGGCAGCAGGGAGATCAGCCCGGGTACGAGCATGAGGGCGGCGACCAGGACCGAGATACCGCCGGCCACGGACCGCAGCAGCGCGCCCAGGGCGGCGCCGATCACTCCGACCAGGCCCAGGTAGAGTCCGGCGCCCAGGAGGCTGCGGACGACGCCGGCATGGCCCATGCCCATGGCGGCAGGCGTGCCGGAGACGATCTGGCTGCCCACGAGGAAGGCGACGAACGCGCCGACGGTCGCGACCACCAGGGCGACCACTCCGTACACCGCCGCCTTGGACCACAGCACCGGGAGCCGGCGCGGTACGGCCGCGAGGGTCGAGCGGATCATGCCGGTGGAGTACTCGCCCGCCGTGACCAGCACGCCGAGCACACCGAGGGCGAGCTGGGCGAAGTTCGTGCCGAAGAGGGACAGGCTCACGGCCGTCGCGGTGGCGAAGTCGCGGTCCATGTGCCGGCCGGAGTCGAGATTGGACTTGTAGTGGCTCGCGGCGATGACACCGAAGGCGACGAGGAACAGCAGACCCAGGCCGAGGGTGATCCAGGTGGAACGCAGAGTCCAGAGCTTGGCCCACTCAGAGGCCAGCACGCGCCGTCCGGTGACCCGGTAGGCGGGCCGGGCCTGAGCGGCCGGGGCGGTCTCGGGAGTCTCGGGCGTTGCCGTGAGGGTGCTCATGCCGCGCTCCCGGAGGTCTCGATGCCGGTCGTGGAGCCGTGGTACTCCACGGCGTCCCTGGTCAGTTCCATGAATGCCTCCTCCAGCGACACCGCCTTCGTGGTCAGCTCGAACAGGGGGATCCCATGATCGGCCGCCTTCAGTCCGATCGCACGGGCGGACATCCCGGTGACCTGGAGTTCCTCCGAGCCGATGCGGCCGGTGATCTCCACACCCGAGCCGGCCAGCACGTCCCGCAGCCGCGCCGGGTCGTCCGTTGCGACCTTCACGGTGTCGCCGCCCGCCTCGCGGACCAGGTCCTGCACGGTCGTGTCGGCCAGCAGCCGGCCACGCCCGACGATGATCAGATGATCCGCGACGAGTGACACCTCGCTCATGAGATGCGAGGAGACGAAAACCGTGCGCCCCTCGGCCGCGAGGGTGGTGAGCAGGTTCCGGATCCACAGGACGCCCTCGGGGTCGAGCCCGTTGACCGGCTCGTCCAGCATCACGGTCTGCGGATCGCCGAGCAGGGCCGCGGCGATGCCGAGCCGCTGGCCCATGCCGAGGGAGAAGGCACCGGCACGCTTCTTCGCGACGCTGCCGAGACCGGCGAGTTCGACGACCTCCTCGACCCGACGGCGCGGAATGCCATGAGTCAGCGCGAGGGCCCGGAGGTGGTTGTAGGCAGAGCGGCCCGGGTGGATCGACTTCGCCTCCAGCAGCGCCCCCACCTCCTGCAGCGGTGCCTGGTGGCGGGCATAGCGGTGACCGTTCACCGTGACGGAGCCGCTCGTCGGCGCGTCCAGCCCGACGATCATGCGCATCGTCGTGGACTTGCCCGCACCGTTGGGCCCCAGGAAGCCGGTCACCGTGCCCGGCTTCACGGTGAAGTCCAGACCGTCGACCGCGACCTTCTCCCCGTACCTCTTGGTGAGCTGCTGTGCCTCGATCATTCGCGTTCTCTCTCTCGGACTCCGGCGCCCGAAACGCCTGACGCCTCCTCCGCAACGCTAAGTCCGCGATCTGCCGGATCCGGTGGTACCGGGGGCTGAACAGTGGCGGGCCGGTAGTACCGGGGTACTACGGCGCCGGCAGCCGGCGGCGGTACTTACAGCGTCTCTGATTAGCTATGCGATCCTGGGTTGGATTGAGTTTCCGGGATCGTTTCCCACCGTGGTGGGGAGGCGTGGGCGTGGAGGTGGAATCCCGCGCCGAGTGCCGCCCCTTGTGGCTGGTGGCCGGTGGTGGGTGTGCTGATCGTGTTCACGCCCTGGTGTCGGTGGGCTGCGCGGGGCAGCCGGGTCCGGTCCGTGTGAGCGTGTCCCTCCGGACGCTGGCCGGCACGACCGCGAGGCCGTGCCGGGGAGGGTGCCCTGCGTCGCCTGGGCGCGGGGCGTGGGGAACGACGCCGGGTAGGGCCGGTCTTGGTCCGGTCCTTCCGGCTGGTCTTGGGAGTCGGTGTGAGGACCGCGTTCGCTTCCAGGTCGTCGAGGACCGTCCGGATCACCATGTGGCCGCTGGCGCGGTCGCAAACGGTCGTGGCCTGGTGGGCCAGGCCGCGGGCTGCGATACGGCGCCAGGCACCGTGGTCGCGGTCGCCCTGCCAACCGCAGTCCTGGTTGAGGCAGACGGCCCATTTCCATCCCGGGAGGGTGGGCCGGTCGGGGGCTTTGCGGTGCCGCAGCGGGGTCAGGCAGTGCGGGCACAGTTTGGAGGTGTTCCGGGCTGGAACCGTGACGACGGCGATGCCCTGTTCGGTGGCGAGGTGCCGCATGCGGTCGGCGATCTGTCCGCGGACCTGCTGGGACAGGCGGGT
>NZ_JBEYXD010000047.1:0-69736 GCF_040644975.1 Streptomyces sp. NPDC046900
GCGTTCTCCGCGCCCGCGTCGCTCGGGCACGCTGTACTCTCCCGGGGCGTCGAGGAACAGGCCAGTTTCGCCTCGCTCGCCGCGCGCCAGACGCTGCGTGCCTGCGATGCGTACCGTCTGGTGGTCGGCTGTGAACTGGTCGCCGCCGTAAGGGCGTTGCATCTGCGTGGCCTCAGGCCCGAGCCTGAGCTCCCGGTGGGCCGGGCGCTGGAGCTCGCCGAGACGGTGCTCGACCGGGACCTGGCCGACCGGCCGCTCACGGACGACGTGACGGCGGCGGCGCACCTGCTCGACCGGTTCACCGACATCTGGAGGGGGAGCACGCCATGAGCGTGACCGACAGTCCGGCCGCACGGCTGCAAGCGCTCTTCGAGGGGCACCGGCTCACGCCGACCCAGCGGCGCATCGCGCACAGCATGGTGCGGCGGGCCGCCGACGTGCCATTCCTGTCCAGCGTGGAGCTGGCCGAGCTCGCCGGGGTCAGCCAGCCGTCCGTCACCCGCTTCGCGGTCGCCCTCGGTTTCGACGGCTACCCGGCGCTGCGCCGGCACCTGCGCGACGTGACGCCCGCCGAGCAGACGTCGGGACCGGGGTCGTACAACGAGTACCAGCAGGCCGTCGAGGCGGAGATCGAGAACCTGAAGCACCTGGCGGAGGTGCTGGCCGACCCGCGGCCCGTGGAGCAGGCCGGGCGGATCCTCGCCGCCTCACGCCCGCTGCCCGTCCTCGGACTGCGGGCGGCGGCCTCCCAGGCGTACGGCTTCGCGTACTTCGCGGCGAAGGTGCACCCCGATGTCCGGCTGCTCAACGAGGGCGGCACGATGCTCCAGGACCGCGTCGACGCGGCCGTGCGGGCGGGGGCGAGCGCGCTGCTGTGCTTCGCGCTGCCGCGGCACCCGCGCGAGGTCGTGGACGCGCTCGCCTACGGCAAGGAGGCGGGTCTGACGGTGGTCACCGTCGCCGACTCGGTGTTCGCACCGGTGGCGAAGTTCTCGGACCTGCTGCTGCCCGCCGCGGTCGGCACGGGACTCGCCTTCGACACGGCCTGTGCGCCGATGCTGCTCGGCCGGGTGCTGCTCGAGGCGATGTGTGACGACCTGCCGGACGCGCAGGCCCGCCTGGAGGAGTTCGATGTGCAGGCCGCTTCCCGGGGGCTGTTCGTGGAGTAGGCCCGCTCGATGCCGGACCTCCCTCGGGCGGCGGTCTTTTTCAGACTCGTCTCAGTTTCAGACTCGTCTCAGTTTCTGTTCAGTTTCTGTCGTTAGCCTGCCCGAACTGATCCACATCACCAGGTGAGACGGGAGGCCGGAACGTGGGACGCGGAGGACATGGAGGACAGGGACTGGCCCGGGTGGCCGTCGTCGTGCGAGCCGGGGCCGCGCCACTGTGCTGGCTCGGAGTGTTCGCGGCCGGCATCGGCGTGCTCGTGCCGGGAGTGACGGGGCGCCGGATCGGTGTCATGGCCGGAGCCGCGCTGTTCATCGTCGCGACCGCGGTCACCGCGTACGGGGGCCGCAAGCGGTACATGGCCCTCGCCCGCGGTGCCGCCCGCGTCGGCAAGTACGACGTGCTCCAGGACCGGGCGGTCACCGTCCGCGGCTGGCGGCTGGGACACCGCTGGTGGCTGCTCGCAGCCGTCGTCGCCGCACTCGGCAGCTCCTTCGCGGTACCCGCCGCCGGTGGCATGCTGCTCGCCGGAACCGGCGCCGGGCTGTGGCTGAAGGCAGCCTGGCTGGGCCGCCGCGAGCGTGCCGACGAAGCTCTGCTCTGGGTACGGGTGGACTGGCTCGGCCGCTGTGGCGGCGCACCCGCGGGCAAGCCGGTCAAGGGCTACCGCGGCACCGGCGTCGCGGCCGGCGACGCGGCCCCGGGCGGGGCGCGCCGCCGTACCGCGGAGCTCGTGTAGCGCGGCGGCTACCGCGGTCAGACCTCCAGATCCTCCTCGATCTTCTTCAGCTGGTGGCGGGCCATCGCCAGATTGGCGCGCTTGGCGTCGAGGACGAGGTAGAGGAACAGACCGTTGCCGCCGCGGCCGGTGAGCAGCCGGATCAGGTGGTACTGGTCGCTCAGCGTGATCAGGATGTCCTCGATCTGCCCCTTCAGGCCGAGGTGCTCCATGGTGCGCAGCTTGGCCCGGACGACGTCGGTGTTGCCCGCGGCCGCGACGGTGAGGTCGAAGCTCTTGCTGCCGCCGAGTGTGCCGAGCGCCATGCCGCTGGTGTAGTCGACCAGGGCTGCCCCGGTCGCACCCTCGATCGCGGCGAGCGCTTCTTTCAGCGTGGTTTCGGTGTTGGCCATTTGGTGGTGTGTCCTTTCAACTTTCCGTGGTGGTGCGCGCGTTCGCGGCCGATCGAGGGCTCGCGGGGGTGCGCGTGGTGCGGGTCCGCGTAGGTGCGGACCTGGCGGCGGTCTTGGTGGGTGTTCCGATGGCGCGGGAGGGCGCGGGCTCGGCCGGGAGCGCGGCCTCGTCGACCAGTTCGCCGATCCGGGTGCTCGCGCGCCGGCCCTCCAGGTGCAGCCGGCCGACGTTGACCCGGTCCTGGGCCAGCAGCGTCAGCACGGCGCTGCGGCCGGCCGCGTAGGTGGCCACATAGCCGTGGACGCCGCGGACGAGCAGCTCACGGAAGTCGCCCTGGCCCGTCGTGTCGGACAGCCGCATGGCGACGCCCAGCGCGGCCGCGGTCAGCGCGGCGATCCCTTCCGGTTCGACGCCCGGCGCGTCCTGGGCGAGGACGAGTCCGTCGACGCTCGCGGCGAGGGCCCCGGTCAGCTGGGGGATGCGGGCTCTGAGCCGGCGGAGTTCCTCGAGGACCTCGGGCTCCGCGTCCATCAGGGGTCTCCTCTCGGCGGGGCGTTGCCGTTCGATCCGGTCAAAGGGCCTCCAGCGCATCCCTCAGCCTCTTCAGCAACGTGATGTGGGGGTCGACGAAAGGCGGCAAGGACGGCGCGGGCACAGGGGGTGCAACGCTCTGCGCGACCGCGCCGGCGGTGGGCGAGACGACGCCCGCCGCGGCCAGGCGCCGGACGTCGACCAACGTGTGAAACGCGGGGCGGCCCAGCTCTCGTGAGATGTCGGCCGCCGTCCGTACTCCGTCGATGCGGACGAGCACCTTCCCCTGGCGGGGCGTGACCGCCGGGCCCGCGGGGAGGCCGGTGCGGGCGAGGGGCGCCTCGTCCGTCGCCGGGTCGGGCCAGATGCGGTGCAGGAGCTCGCGGCGGCGCAGCGTCTCCCGTTCCAGCGCGGCCACCGGAACCGGGCGGACGGGGCCGAGCCAGTGGCCCTCGCCGTAGCGGAAGCGGGCGGGCGCGCTGCTCGGGCCGAGGACGAAGTACGCCGCGTCGAACAGCGCCCCCAGATGGCACAGCTCCAGCGCGCCCTGGCCGATCCGGCCGCGGTCCACCAGGAACCGGCCCACCAGGCGCTGTGCTCCCGCCTGGGCGACCGCCTCCCGCCAGCCCTCCTCCTCGAGTGCGCCGCGCGCGATGAGCAGGGCGTCGAGGCCCGGGGTCGCGGGGCTCTCGGCGTACACCACCCGGCCGTCGGACAGATGGAGCATGCCGCCCTCGCGCATCAGCACCCCGGTCGCGCGTTCGGCGGCGAGCCGGCTGAGCATGGGCGACAGGCCGCCGCTCGGGATCTGCGTCTGCTGCCGCACGGGCAACGGCGGCGGGGAAGGCATCCTGACCGTCGTCATCCCAGCACCAGCCGCCCTGCCATCTCGCCGAGCCGGATGCGGGCCAGGGCGAGATTGCCCTCCGCACGGGCCAGCCACAAATGCAGGAAGACGCTGCTGTCGAAGCTGGTCGGGACGAATCTCAGCAGGTGGTAGCTGTCCCGGTTGGCGATGATCAGGTCCTCGACCGGGCACGCCTCGTCGGCCCAGTCGGCGTCCTCCGGGGCGAACGCGCGGTGTTCGGCGGCCAGCCGGGCCAGTTCGGCGGCCTCCGCCGCCGTCGTCTCGTGGTCACCGCCGGGTGAGTCCCCGACCGTGCCCAGGGCGAGCCCGCTGATCCAGTCGACCACCGCGGCACCCCGGGCACCGGGCAGTCTCATGGCCTCCAGCAGGCACTCGTCGATTCCGGGCACCGTGGCTCCCCTCCCGCCTCGGGTACGGCTGAGTGACGCCGACGTTACGCAACGTGTGCGCGAGGAGTGAGTGATCCGGCATTTTCCAGTGGAAAATGCCGCCGACCGCTAAGGTGGGCCGGCTCTGCCTGCTCACGAGGCTGTTGGGGCAGGTGTGACGCCTGCGCTCTGACGTGTGGATATGTGGACGAGGTGCACGGGCAGGGGCGCCCGCTGGGGCGCGCGGCGTCCTCAGAGCTCCGTGAGGGTGCCCACGTGCGCTCCGCCCGACTCCGCGACGATCTCCTCGAGCGTCTGCGGCTCCCGGACCACCGCGAAGCGGATCCCGCCGCCCTCGCCCGGCGCATAGCCGTACACGCCCGGCCGGGCCAGGGAGTTGTACGCGTAGTGGTGCGCGAAGTAGTAGGCGCCGGTGTCCAGCGCCGCGGCGTAGTCGCCCTGCTCCAGGAGCGGAAGCGCCTGCGCCTCGGCCAGCAGGTCGCCGGAGAAGCACGCCGGTCCCGCCACGTCCTGCACCACGTCGGGCCCCTCCTTCGGGTGCCCCTTCGCGTCGTACGCCCCGATCCGCAGCGGCCACGACGCCGGCGCGTACACCGTGCGGGTCGCGACCTGCACGCCCGCGTGCGTGACGGCGACGGCCCGGCCGCCCGCGCGCTTGGTGTACTCCACCCGCGCCACCACGGTCCCGTGCTTGGCCAGCAGGGACCGCCCGAACTCCGTGACCAGCCCGTACCGCCCGTCGAACAGCCCGGGCACCGCCTCCGCGAGGAGCCGTGCGTACTGCGCGTACGTCGGCGTCGTCCTGTCCGAGGCGAAGTTGACCGGCAGCCCGCCGCCGATGTCGATCGTGTCGATCTGGCGCCGCCCGACCCTCCGGTTGATCTCCTCGGCGAGCGTGTGGCTCTCCGCTATGCCCCGGGCCATCAGCGAGAGCGGTACGCCCTGCGAACCGGAGTGCGCGTGCAGCCTGGTCAGCCAGGGCCGCTCCGCATAGGCGCGTATCAGCCACTCACGCGCCCCCTCGTCCCGCAGCGCGACCCCGAACTTGGAGGTGGCGGTCGCCGTGGACAGCGCCTCGATCGCACCGCCCCCGATCTGCGGATTCACCCGGATCCCGAGCGGGGAGGACGTCTTCGTCGTGCGGACGAGGGAGTCGATCCGCGCCAGCTCCTGAGGATTGTCCGCATTAACGGCGATCCCCAGCTCCAGCGCCTGCCGCAGCTCCGCCGGTGTCTTGGCGGGCGCGTCCAGCACGATCCGCTCCGGGGCCATCCCGGCCGCCCTGGCGAGCGCCAGCTCCCCGGGGCTCGCCACCTCGGCGCCGATGCCCGCCTCCCGCAGCAGCCGCAGCACCGGTACGAGCGGGGTCGCCTTCACCGCGAAGGCGTGCAGCACCGGCGTGCCCGGCGGGAGCACCGCGTCGAAGGCCGCCCGCAGGGCCGCCGCCGAGTCCCGGATGCCGGCCACGTCCAGCAGTGCGGCGATGGGGGCGTCCGGCCCCAGCAGCCCATGCTCGACGGCGCCGCGTACGGCCTCGTCCCGGCGCGCCACCCGCTCGGCGTCGTCGGGGCGCTCGTCCCCGCCGGCCCTCCGGGTCCCACTGCCCCTCGTGTCCACCGCGTCCCCCGTCCCCGTGTCACCGTGTGCGGTCATCTCTCCAGCCAAACATCCCCGCCGCCGCCACGCTGGCGCAAGAACGTATTGACTAGTTCTATTCAGATGGTCAGGATGTGAATAACCACTGCAACAGTCCGTGCGCGCCCCCAGCCGCGTGCGGCCGTACCCCAGGAGGCAGACCATGTCAGGACCCCGCCCTGTCCGAGCGCCGCGCGGCACGGAACTGAGCGCCCTGGGATGGCAGCAGGAAGCCGCCCTGCGGATGCTGCAGAACAACCTCGACCCCGAGGTCGCCGAGCACCCCGACAAGCTCGTCGTCTACGGCGGCACCGGCAAGGCCGCGCGTGACTGGCGCTCCTTCGATGCCATGGTCCGCACGCTGAAGGGCCTGAAGCAGGACGAGACGATGCTCGTCCAGTCCGGCCGTCCCGTCGGCGTCATGCAGACCCACGAGTGGGCGCCGCGTGTCCTGCTCGCCAACTCCAACCTCGTCGGCGACTGGGCCAACTGGGAGGAGTTCCGCCGTCTGGAGGCCCTCGGCCTGACCATGTACGGGCAGATGACCGCCGGTTCCTGGATCTACATCGGCACCCAGGGCATCCTCCAGGGCACCTACGAGACGTTCGCCGCCGTCGCCGCGAAGAAGTTCGGCGGCACGCTCGCCGGCACCATCACCCTGACCGCCGGACTCGGCGGCATGGGCGGCGCCCAGCCGCTCGCCGTCACCATGAACGACGGCGTCGCGATCTGCATCGACTGCGACCCGCGTGCCATCGACCGCCGTATCGAGCACCGGTACCTGGACGTGAAGGCGGACTCCCTGGAGCACGCCCTCCAGCTGGCCGTCGAGGCGCGGGACGCCCGCCGCCCGCTGTCCATCGGCGTCCTCGGCAACGCCGCCGAACTCGTCCAGCAGCTGCTCGCCATGAGCGCGCCCATCGACATCGTCACCGACCAGACCTCGGCCCACGACCCGCTGGCGTACCTGCCGGTCGGCGTCGCGTTCGAGGACATGGCCGACGCCGCCGCCAAGGACCCGGCCGGTTTCACCACGCGCGCCCGTGAGTCGATGGCCAAGCACGTCGAGGCGATGGTCGGCTTCATGGACGCCGGTGCCGAGGTCTTCGACTACGGCAACTCGATCCGCGGCGAGGCTCAACTGGCCGGATACGACCGCGCGTTCGCCTTCCCCGGCTTTGTGCCCGCCTACATCAGGCCGCTGTTCTGCGAGGGCAAGGGCCCCTTCCGCTGGGCGGCGCTGTCCGGCGACCCGGCCGACATCGCGAAGACCGACCGGGCGATCCTCGACCTGTTCCCGGAGAACGAGTCCCTCGCGCGCTGGATCAAGATGGCCGGTGAGCGCGTCCACTTCCAGGGCCTGCCCGCCCGTATCTGCTGGCTCGGCTACGGCGAGCGGGACAAGGCCGGCGAGCGGTTCAACGACATGGTGGCGAGCGGTGAGCTCAGCGCGCCGATCGTCATCGGCCGCGACCACCTCGACTGCGGCTCGGTCGCCTCGCCGTACCGCGAGACCGAGGCGATGCTCGACGGCTCGGACGCGATCGCGGACTGGCCGCTGCTGAACGCCATGGTGAACGTGGCGTCGGGCGCCTCCTGGGTGTCCATCCACCACGGCGGCGGCGTCGGCATGGGCCGGTCGATCCACGCCGGTCAGGTGACCGTCGCCGACGGCACGAAGCTCGGCGGCGAGAAGATCCGCCGGGTGCTGACGAACGACCCCGGGATGGGTGTCATCCGGCACGTCGACGCCGGGTACGACATCGCGGAGTCCGTGGCCGGGGAGCGGGGCGTGCGGGTCCCGATGCGCGAAGGTGACGACGCGTGACCTTCCACAGCATGTGGGCGGAGCTGCTGCCGATCGGCCGCAGCTCCGCCTCCGGCGGCTACCGCCGCTTCGCCTGGACGCCCGTCGACGGCGAATGCCGGGCCTGGTTCGAGGAGCAGGCCCGCAGCCGGGGGCTCGGCTACGAGGTCGACCGCAACGGGAACCAGTGGGCCTGGCTCGGGGATCCCGCCGCCGGGGACGCCGTGGTCACCGGGTCGCATCTGGACTCCGTACCCGACGGCGGCGCCTTCGACGGGCCCCTCGGCGTGGTGTCCTCCTTCGCGGCCCTCGACGAACTGCGCCACCGGGGCGTCGAGTTCACGAGGCCGCTCGCCATCGTCAACTTCGGGGACGAGGAGGGCGCCCGGTTCGGGCTCGCCTGTGTCGGGTCGCGGCTGGCCGCCGGGCAGCTCACCCGGGAACAGGCGCACCGGCTGACCGACGGCGACGGCGTCACCCTGCCGAGGGCCATGGAGGCCGCCGGACACGACCCCGACGCCATCGGGCCGGACCCGGAGCGGCTCGGCCGCATCGGCGCGTTCGTCGAACTGCACGTCGAGCAGGGCCGCGCCCTCGACCTGAGCGGCGACCGGGTGGGCGTGGCCAGCGCCATCTGGCCGCACGGCCGGTGGCGGTTCGACTTCCGTGGCGAGGCCAACCACGCGGGGACGACCCGGCTCGACGACCGCCGCGACCCCATGCTGCCGTACGCCGAGACCGTCCTCGCCGCCCGCCGTGAGGCCGCGCTCGCCGGTGCCGTCGCCACCTTCGGCAAGATCGCCGTCGAGCCCAACGGCGTCAACGCCATCCCCTCGCTGGTCCGTGGCTGGCTCGACTCCCGCGCCGCCGACCAGGAGAGCCTCGACACCGTCGTCGGCGACATCGAGAAGGCGGCTCGTGAGCACGCCGACGCCCACGGGGTCGACCTCGACGTCGTCCGTGAGTCCTTCACGCCCGTCGTCGAGTTCGACCACGCCCTGCGCGACGAACTCGCACGCATCCTCGGCAAGGACGCCGGCCTGACCGTTCCCGTCCTGGGTACCGGGGCCGGACACGACGCCGGGATCCTCTCCACGAGCATCCCGACCGCGATGCTGTTCGTGCGCAACCCCACCGGTGTGTCGCACTCCCCGGCCGAGTACGCCGCCGAGGACGACTGCCTTGCCGGGGTGACCGCACTCGCCGACGTACTGGAAGGGCTGATGTCCAGGTGACACGGACGTACTGGCTGGAGCACGCCTGGCTCGACCCGGTCGTCGAGCAGGGTGTGGCCCTCGATGTGGCGGACGGCCGCATCACCGCCGTCCGCACCGACGTCGGCACTCCGCCCGCCGGCGCCGAGATCCTGCGCGGACTCACCCTCCCCGGGCTCGCCAACGCCCACTCGCACGCCTTCCACCGCGCCCTGCGCAGCACGGTCCAGGTCGGCTCCGGCACCTTCTGGACCTGGCGGGAGGGCATGTACGCGGTCGCCGACCGGCTGACCCCCGAGACGTACCACGCGCTCGCCCGCGCCGTGTACGCGGAGATGGCGCTGGCCGGGGTCACCGCCGTCGGTGAGTTCCACTACGTGCACCACGCCCCGGACGGCACCCGGTACGCCGATCCCAACGCCATGGGCGAGGCTCTCATCGACGCCGCCGCCGAGGCCGGCATCCGCATCACCCTCCTCGACGCCGCCTATCTGTCCTCCGGCTTCGGGCAGCCGCCCAACGCCCACCAGATCCGTTTCTCCGACGGCACCGCGGACGCCTGGGCCGAACGCTGTTCAGTTCTCAAGGAACGGGATCACGCGCGGATCGGTGCGGCCATCCACTCCGTACGGGCCGTGCCCGCGGGGGAGTTGGCCACGGTGGCGCGCTGGGCCGAGGAGCGGCGGGCCCCGCTGCATGTGCACCTCTCCGAGCAGACGGCGGAGAACGACGCCTGCCAGAAGGCCCACGGCCGCACCCCCACGCGCCTCCTGGCCGACCACGGTGTCCTCGGGCCGCGCACCACCGGCGTCCACAACACGCATCTCACCGACGAGGACATCCGGCTGATCGGCTCCACCGGCACGGGCACCTGTATGTGCCCGACCACCGAACGCGACCTCGCCGACGGCATCGGCCCGGCCAAGGCCCTGCAGGCGGCCGGCTCCCCGCTCTCCCTGGGCTCCGACAGCCACGCCGTGATCGACCTCCTGGAGGAGGCGCGCGCGATGGAGCTGAACGAGCGGCTGCGCACCCGTACGCGCGGGCACTGGACGGCCGCGGCCCTGCTGCGTGCCGCCTCCGAGGACGGGCACGCGGCACTCGGCTGGCAGGACGCGGGCGTCCTGGAGCCAGGCGCGCTCGCCGACTTCACGACGATCGCGCTCGACTCGGTCAGGACCGCGGGGCCGCTGCCCCGGCAGGGCGCCGAGACGGCCGTATTCGCCGCGACGGCAGCGGATGTGCGCCATACGGTCGTGGGCGGGCGCCATGTCGTACGCGACGGGGTGCACACGCTCCTACCGGATGTGCCGCGGGCGCTGGCAGACGCCGTCGAAGCCCTGCGCGCCTGACGTCCACCACCGGTCCGGCCACCCACGAGGAAACCATGAGCAGCACGGTCATCACGAACATCGCCAGCCTGGTCACCAACGATCCCTCCCTCGGACGGGGGTCCCCCGGCTCGGGCACATCCGAGAACGGGGGAGCCTCCCCCCTCGGACTGATCCAGGACGCGGCCGTCGTCATCGACGGCGACCGCGTCGCCTGGATCGGTGAGTCAAGCCAAGCACCCGCCACTGACAACCGGGTCGACGCGGGCGGCCGGGCGGTGATCCCGGGCTTCGTGGACTCCCACTCGCACCTCGTCTTCGCGGGCGACCGCACGCAGGAGTTCAACGCCCGTATGTCGGGCCGCAGCTACTCGGCGGGCGGCATCCGGACCACGGTGGCCGCGACCCGGGCGGCGACGGACGCGGACCTCGAGGCCAATCTCGTCCGCTACCTCGACGAGGCCCTCCGCCAGGGCACCACCACGTTCGAGACGAAGTCCGGCTACGGCCTGACGGTCGAGGACGAGGCGCGCGCCCTGCGCATCGCCGCCGCGCACACGGACGAGGTCACCTATCTCGGCGCCCATGTCGTCTCCCCGGACCACGCCGACGACCCGGCCGCGTACGTGGCGCTGGTCACCGGCGAGATGCTCGACGCATGCGCCCCGTACGCCCGGTGGATCGACGTCTTCTGCGAGAAGGGCGCCTTCGACGGCGACCAGGCCCGCGCGATCCTGACCGCCGGCAAGGAGAAGGGCCTGCACCCGCGCATCCACGCCAACCAGCTCTCGTACGGTCCCGGTGTGCAGCTCGCCGTCGAACTCGACGCGGCCAGCGCCGATCACTGCACGCATCTGACGGACGCCGACGTGGACGCGCTCGCCAACGGCCGGACGGTCGCCACGCTTCTGCCCGGCGCCGAGTTCTCGACCCGCGCGCAGTGGCCCGACGCCCGCCGTCTGCTGGACGCGGGGGTGACGGTGGCCCTGTCGACGGACTGCAACCCGGGTTCGTCCTTCACGTCCTCGGTACCGTTCTGCATCGCACTGGCCGTCCGGGACATGCACATGACCCCCGACGAGGCGGTCTGGTCGGCCACGGCGGGAGGGGCCGAGGCCCTGCGCCGCACGGACATCGGCCGCCTCACCCCGGGGGCGTACGCGGACCTGGCGATCCTCGACGCCCCGAGCCATGTCCACCTGGCGTACCGGCCGGGGGTACCGCTGGTCACCGAGGTGTGGCGGCGCGGCAGGCGCGTGGTCTGACCGGGTGCGCCCCCCGGCCGCGGCCGCCGTCGGTCAGGGGGCGCCCGCCCGCCAGCGCTGGTCCGCGCCTCCGGTCAGCGGGTCCAGCGACAGGCTGTCGTCGTCGTGCGCGGTGAGCGCCGTCTCGATGGCGATGGCCGGGCGGATGACCCCGTCGCTGCCCACGGCGAACTTGAGGTTCTGGCCGTTGGAGCCGTAGACCGAGTGGCAGGTCCAGATGCCGACGCCGTTGTAGACGGAGCCGCGGCTGTCCAGGCAGTAGTCGGGGTCAGCCGCGGACTGCACGACACCGCGTTCCGAGTCGACGCGCCACCGCTGGCTGGGGGAGGACGTACAGCGGACCATGGCCACGTCCGTGCCGTTGTCGAAGTCTCCGGCGACCTCCAGGCACAGACCCGAGGCGGTGTTCACCATCTGGGCGAAGGAGCCGTTCGGCGCGTGCGCCGTCGGGGTCGGCTTCGGCGACGGCTTCGGCGGCTTCGAAGTCCGCGAGGGAGAAGGTGACTTGGGGGTCGGCGTGGGTGTGGGAGTGGGGGAGGCCGACGGCGACGTGGAAGGGTGCACCGAGACCGTCGCGGTGACCGTCACCGCCGGCGGGACGGCCGGAGGGCTGACGGAGGCGCCGGCCGCGCTCTGGTCCGGTGAGCCGCCCGAGGACAGCAGGAAGATCACCAGCGGCGCCAGTGCCAGTCCGAGAGCCGTGGAGGCCAGGGCGAGCCGGCGGTTGTGAGCCCAGGCGGGCCGCCCCGTCGCGGCCGTGACGCCGAGCGGCTCGCTCGTGCCGTTCCCGATGTACGCCGTGCCGCCCCATGGCAGCAGGCCATCCGCCAGCGTGCCGCGCGGGTTCTCCCGCAGAGCGGTGAGTTCTTCGTAGGCGGCCGTGCAGTACGCGCAGTGCGCCATATGGGCGTGAAGATCGGCGCTGTAACGGGGGTTGTCCGGCCGTACCGACTCCTCGATCAGCCGCCGGAAGTCGCCGCAGCGCGGATCGTCGGATGCGGCGAGGCGCATTCTCAGACAGGCCTGCACCATGGACTGGAGGGCCTGTCCGACGCCGTACTCGACGTCCTGGACCCGGAGACCGAGGAAACCCGCCGTCCTCGCCGCGGGCTCCTGTTCCACGAGGCCGTACCAGATCAGGCCCTGGGTGCGGGACGGAAGGGACTGGAACGCCGCGAGCATCGGCGGGACGGGACCCTTCGGCCCGGCTGTGTTCAGCACCAGGAGCAGACCGGGGTCGAGGCCCGCGGCCCGCTCGTCGACGGCCCAGGACAGCGCCAGCCCGGCGGTCAGCAGAAGGAGCCGGTGCCGCCAGGGGACGCCCGGGTCGACGCCGCGCGCCGTTTCGCGGGCCGCCGCGGTGAAGGCCTGTCCGGCCAGCTGCCGCGCGACCGTTTCGCTCGTGGTGCACAGCCGTGCGTAGGCGAGGACCGGGGCCCTATGGCGGGCGCGCAGTTCCTGCAGTGCCGTGTACGAGGTCGCGGTGTCCGCCCGCAGCAACTCGGTGAGCCGTGTGTCGGACGGACCCGTGGGTGTCTCACCCCTGTCGTCCGCCGCGGATGTCCCGCCCGCGGCTTCGGCCGCGTTGCCCGTCCCGTCGGACCGAGCCATCCACCTGCCTCCTCGCACCCGCGCGGCGCAGTTCGCCGCTCCGCTGACTTACCGGCCAGTTTGGGGGTGACCCATAGTGGAGGACTGTGGCCCGCGGGGAAAGAGGTTTCCCCTGGTAACCAAGAGGTGGAAGTGAGTCCGTGACATGCGTCGTGGATGTCCTGGCGGGTCCTCAACATGCGTCCGTCCGGCGCCGATTGGAGCGCCGGACGGAGACATCACATCAGGTGGGCCGTCACTCCTCGACCGTGAGACCCTTCCGCAGCCGTCCCAGGGTTCGGGTCAGCAGACGGGACACATGCATCTGCGAGATGCCGAGTTCCTCGCCGATCTCCGACTGCGTCATGTTGGCGACGAAGCGCAGAGACAGGATCTTGCGGTCGCGCGGCGCGAGTTCGGCGATCAGCGGCTTCAGCGACTCGATGTACTCGATGCCCTCGAGCCCGTTGTCCTCGTAGCCGATGCGGTCCGAGAGCGCGCCCTCGGAGTCGTCCTCCTCGGGCTGGGCGTCGAGGGAGCTCGCGGTGTAGGCGTTGGAGGCCGCCATGCCCTCGACGACCTCGTCGTTCGAGATGCCGAGGCGCTCCGCCAGCTCGGTCACCGTGGGTGCGCGATCGAGCTTCTGGGCGAGTTCGTCGCCGGCCTTGGCCAGGTCGAGGCGGAGTTCCTGGAGCCGGCGCGGGACCCGCACCGACCACGAGGTGTCGCGGAAGAAGCGCTTGATCTCGCCGATGATCGTCGGCATCGCGAAGGTGGGGAACTCCACACCGCGGCTGAGTTCGAAGCGGTCGATGGCCTTGATCAGGCCGATCGTGCCGACCTGGATGATGTCCTCCATCGGCTCGCTGCGCGTGCGGAAGCGGGAGGCGGCGAACTTCACCAGGGCCAGGTTCAGTTCGACGAGCGTGTTGCGTACGTACGAATATTCGTGCGTGCCTTCTTCGAGCGACTCCAGCCGTTCGAAGAGCGTCTTGGAGAGGGCCCGCGCGTCCACCGCTCCCACCTCGTCGTACGGGGGGATCTCCGGGAGGCCGTACAGGCCGTCGGGCTCGGAGAGACCCCCGAAGCGGGCGAGGTCATGGGTGCCGTCGTGATCCGGTCGTTCCAGGGGGGTTGTCGACGTCGCCCTCTGGGTCTGCGATGCGTCGAGCCGGGGTGACATGATGTCCTCCATCGTTCTCGGCATATGGCTGCCGATGCCAACTACTGCACTGCGGTGTGCGGCGCCTCCGAAGCCGGCCGTGTCGAATGGCTGTCCCTCTAGCCCTACCTGCTTTCGCGAGTCGACCGCAAGTGCTTTCTGTGATGAAATGTCCGAATTGGAAGGGTTGTTCGGGTGTTGAGAGTCGTATGGAAGGCGTAGTGTTCGAGAGCGTCCACCAACAGGCACGAAGGTCGGGAGAGAGACGGCATGGACCGCGGGACGGTCGGCAGCGCACAGTCGGGCCGGCTTCTGGTCGAGGTGCGGCAGGAGGGCACGAGCGCCGTCGTGACCCCGGCGGGTGAGCTGGATCACCACACCGCCGATCTGCTGCGCGAGCCACTCGAGGACTGCCTCGAGAAGGGGTTCGCGCGCCTTGTCGTGGACTGTTCACGGTTGGAGTTCTGTGACTCCACCGGGCTGAACGTGCTGCTCGCCGCCCGGCTGAAGGCCGAGGCCGCGGGCGGCGGTGTCCATCTGGCGGGAATGCTGCCCGTCGTGGCCCGGGTCTTCGAGATCACCGGGGCGGACGCCGTCTTCGCCGTCCACGACACGCTGGACGCGGCTCTGGCCGAGTAGAGCGGGTCGGGGGGCCCAGATGTCACTGTGTGACCGGTGCGTTACGCGCGTCACAGTTTCCCGGCCGAATCCATGGGTGTTCCAGCGGCCCGGTCGGGCAGGAGACATGCTGAATATGTCGGCAGCCAGGGCGAAAGCCGCACAAGGAGAGCCCCCGTACGAACAGCGCAAGCAACTACCGGCGGTGACCCCCGTCGGCCCCGTACTGAGTCTTGAATCGTGAACTGGTGAATCGGTGAGGTGAAGCGCTGATGAGCACCACCCGGCCCTACTCGCCGGGCGACCGCGGCCCCGAGCCCAGCGGCGCTTCCGGAACGCCCGCGCAGGGTCCGTCCGCCGGGGGCGCCTCCTCGGGCACACCCGAGGAGGGGGCGTCACCCCCGGGCCGGCAGATGCGCAGGATGAGCTTCGAGGGAGAGAGCGGCGTCGTCCCGCTCGCCCGCGACTTCACCCGCCAGGCGCTCTACGCATGGGGCTGGCTGCCCGCCGGCAGCGCCGACCAGCGTGCCGCGGCCGAGGATGTGCTCCTCGTCGTCTCCGAGCTCGTCACCAACGCGTGTCTGCACGCCGAGGGGCCGGAGGAGCTGTGGATCTCGTGTGACAGGAAGGTGCTGCGCGTCGAGGTCTCCGACCACGGTGCGGGCCAGCCCACACCGCGCACCCCGCACCGCGCCGGCCGCCCCGGAGGGCACGGGATGTTCATCGTGCAGCGGCTGTGCCTCGACTGGGGGGTCGTGCGCTCGCCGGGGGTCGCGGGCAAGAGAGTGTGGGCGGAGCTCGGCGCCCCCGCCTAGCGCTTACCGTCGGTCACCGCAGTTCGAACCCTCCTTCGCACATCACTCCCGGCATCACTTCCCGCACACCGGATCGCCATGGATCCGGTGCGCACTGTGTCTTCCCTCTGCAGGGCCCCGGGCGTACCTTGACGGCCGATCTGATGTGCCGTCAGGAATGAGGGGACCGTGTCGTACCACAAGCGAACCGTCGCGGTCGCGTCCGCCGCTGCCCTGGCCGGCTCGGCGGTGCTGCTGACCGCCCCCGTGGCCCGGGCCGAGGTCGTCGACGTCAACTACCAGTGCAAAACGCCGATCGGCGCCAAGAGCGCCGTCTCGCCCATCGACATCAAGGGCGTCAAGAACGGCAGCGCCTACAGGATCACGATGTCCTGGCAGAAGGGCGTCTCCTCCAGCCCGGTCGAACTGGGCAAGGGCGCGATGAACCCGAGCGCGACCATCGATCTGGGCGGCGCCGAGAGCGGCACCATGTCGGTGACGGGCCCGGCCAACCAGGCGGCCATCCCGGCCAACACCCCGATCAAGATCAACGACTTGAGCGGGACGTACACCCCGAAGAAGACCGGCAAGGTCACCTTCACCGCCGGTGTGCTCACCATCAAGGCACTCGGCACGACGACCACGTGCACGCCCGCCGGCCATCCGGGGCCGTCGCTGACCCTCGACGTCACGGCGGCGGGCGGTGGCTCAGCGGGCTCGGCCCCGAGCGGGGACTCAGCCGGGCAGCTTCCGCAGACCGGCCCCGAGGACTCCGCGATCGCCCTGGGCACCTTCGGCGGGACGGTCCTGCTCGCGGGTGCGGCCGGTGTGCTCTGGCTGACACGCCGGAACCAGGCGGTACGCCGCTGAGGCGTACCCCCGGGCCCGTACCCGCCGCCCACCCGTCCACCGTCCCTGCGAAGCGCTGCGCGCACCTCCCCCCTTTCGCCCCGGGAGCCGCCGATGCCGTACCTCCGCCACGTCCTCCGCCTCTCCGTCGCCGCCCTGGCACTGCTGGGTCTCGCGCCCGGCGCGAGCGCCGACGGCTGGTGGTCCGTGGCGCCCGCGACGGGCGGCGCGGGCGGGCGGCCGTACGTCTACGCGGAGGGAGAGCCGGGATCGGTCCTGCAGGACGCGGTGTCGGTGCTCAATCCGGGCCGCGGGCCGCTGACCGTCCGGCTGAGCGGGGCCGACGCCGGCGACACCACGCAGGCCGGCTCCACGGCGCCGCGTACGAGGCCCGTCGAGGCCGGAGCGTGGCTCAGGTTCGCGCGGACGACAGGAGGGCGCAGGGTCGCCGCGCACACGGTCTCGGTCACGGTCCCCGCCCGCACTCGTGCCGACGTGCCGTTCTCGGTGACGGTGCCCACGGACGCAGCCCCCGGCGACCGCGCGGCCGCGATCCTGGCGAGCGCGGACGGCCGCACGTCCGCGGTCCGTCTCCGGCTGCGCGTGCGGGGACCCGCGTTGTCCGCGGTGACCGTCGAGCACGTGCGGGTGCACGGTGGACGCATCGCGTACGAGCTGGTCAACCGCGGCACCACGGTGCTCGCCCCGAGACTCGCGGTACATGCCGACGGGGTCCTCGGCCCGGTCCTCGACCGTGCCCCGCGGGCGCTGCCCCTCGAACTGCCTCCGGGCCACCGGGTCCGGCTCACCGAACCCTGGCCGCACCACCCGGTGTTCGACTCCGTGAAGGTGCGACTCACCGTCACGGCGGCGGGCGCGGCGCCCGGTTCGGCGTCCGCGTCGGCATGGTTCGTGCCCTGGGGTGCGCTGGCCGGGACGGCCGCCGGGCTGCTCGCGGCCCTGGGCGCCGGTGTCGTCGTACGGCATCGCGGGCGCCGCCCGGCGGACCGCGAGACGGACGACCGGACGCGTACGGACGCCGAGTTGACGGGAGCGGTGACGTGAAGGGGCGGATCCTGGCGCTGATGGCGGCCCTCGTGCTCGTCCTCGCGCCCCTGTCGGCACCCGCCTGGGGCACGGACAAACCGGCGGTCGAACTGTCCGCGTCCCAAGCCGGGACCGGGGGTTCGATCACCGTGAGCGGCAGCGGGTGGCGGCCCAGGACCCTGCTGATGATCCTGATCTGCGGGCGGTCCGTGCCCTCCCGGGGGGTGATCGGCGGCACCAACTCCTGCGCCAACGCGGACGGAAAGGCCGTCACGACCGACACCCAGGGCGCCTTCCGCAGACAGCTGCCGGTGGCCGAGCCACCTGTGCCGTGCCCCTGTGTGGTGCACGTCGCCACCGTCACCGGGGCGAAGGCGGACGTCGACGCGATCTTCCAGGTCGCGGGCCACCCCGTGGAGCCGCTGCCCGCCGAGCCCGCCACCGGGCGCCTCGCGGTGCTGGCGGACACCCGCCTGGACGGCACCAGCGGCCTGCTGACCTGGTTCGGGGCACCGCCCGCACGCACGCTCGTCTTCACCGTGGGCAACGTCGGCTCCTCGCCGGTCAAGGACCCCGTCTTCCGGGTCGGGACCGCCCACGGCGTGTTCGCCCCGCAGTGGGACGAACAGCAGTGGCACGGCACCGTCGCGCCGGGACACAAAGCGCGCATCGAGCTGCCGGTGGAGCTGCCGGCGGGGGCCCACGGCGACTACACGGTCTCGCTGGAGTACGGCGGCAAGCTCCTCGCCGAACAACCGTGGGGCGTCGGCCGCCCCTGGGGCGTGACCCTCTTCTGGATCCTGCTCTGCCTGGTCGTCCCGGCCGCCGTCTTCCGCATCGGCATGGCCGTCGTGGACCGGGTGAGGCCGCGCGGAACGGCGAGGCACACGGCAGGCCGACGGACTCTGCGGCTGCCCCAATTCACCCTGCGCAAGCCGGGGCCGGACGTCTCCTCGCCCGCCCCGGCCACCTCCGGCACTTCGGCCCTGCCGTGGTTCACCCCGGACACCGGTCCGGGTACCGCGGTGAACGGTCGGCTCTCCGCACCGCAACAGAACAGTCCGACGACCCCGACGAAGGGAAACACGTGAGCGCGCAACGGAGAGCCCTTGCGGCAGGGGGCAGGAACAGGAGGGCGGGCGCCGCCGGTCTGGCGCTGATGCTGGGCGGGGCGGGTGTCCTGCTCGGTGTGGCGGCCGCACCCGCACAGGCCGCCGAGGTGGCCTACAGGACCGAGTGCATCCCGCCCGCGATCTCGGGCCTGCCGCCGGTCGAGGGCACCACCAAGGTGCAGATCACGGCGCCCGCCGAGGCGAAGGTGGGCGACGAGGTGACCGTCACCTGGAAATTCGTGCAGGCCGCCGCCAGGAACCCCGATGTGCTCGACCTGGACAAGGACACCGTCAAGCCCACGGGGACGCTGAAGGCGGGCGGCGCACAGACCGCGGACATCGCGATGGAGGGCCCGCGGTCGAACCCCGCGATCCCGAAGAACAGCGACATGAAGCTGTCCGACATGACGGGCAAGGTGAAGCTGACCGCGGCCGGAGAGGTGACGCTCACACCGGACGCGTACAACGTCAACGTCAGCAAGCCCATCTCGACCGACACCAAGTGCACGCCGAAGGAGACGGTGCAGCCGGCGGCGACCATCAAGGTGACCGACGGCGGTGGCTCGGGCGGGCAGCCGACGATCAACCCCACCTTGCCGACGGGGCTGCCGACGCTGCCGACGAACCTGCCGACGAGGCTGCCCACCGGCTCCTCCCCGTCCACCTCCACACCGACGGCGAGCGCGAGCGAGACCGGCGGGAACGGCGGTGACTCCGGTACCGGCGGGCAGAGCGACTTCACCGGCAAGGAGGTCCAGGTCCCGTACGCCTGCAAGACGCCCATCGGCGACAAGAACGCCACGTCACCGGTGCAGATCAACGCCAAGAAGGACGGCGGGAACTTCGCTCTCACGGTCCAGTTCAAGAAGTCGGTGATGAACAGCCCGGCGGACATCCCCAAGGGCTCGGTCAAACCGTCGATGGAGGTCGTGCTGGGCGGCGCGGACAAGGGCACCGTCCATGTCGAGGGCCCGGTGAACGCGAACGACATCAAGTCGGGCGACCCGATCGAGATCCCGGACCTGACGGGCACCTACAAGCCGGGGGCGAGCGGACAGTCGACGCTGTCGCCCGGTGTGCTGACCATCAAGGCCCTCGGTACGACCACGACCTGCACGCCGACGAAGACCGAGGTGTCGCTGACCCTCGACACCTCGCAGCAGCCGGGCGGGGCGTCCGGCGGCACGTCGACGTCCGAAGGGACCTCCGCGGGAACCTCGGGCGGTCTGGCACAGACGGGCGCGGAGGACCACGGCGCCCTGAAGGCGCTGGGCCTGGTGGCCGGGACGGCGATCCTGCTGGGCGGGGCGGTCTTCACGTTCCTGCCCCGGCGCGCCCGCTGACCCGGGTGAACGGCGGAGGGCCGCCGCACCCCCATGGGTGCGGCGGCCCTCCGGAAGCCGGGACCGACGTCAGTGCACGTCGCCCATGAGCTCCTTGACCTTCTTGCGGTACATCACCACCGCGACACCCGCGACCACGGCGATCGCGGCCTCCAGGGTCACGATGCCCGTCGTGTTCAGGTCGACACCCGCGATGGAGAGCAGACCGGTCGTGGCGTCACCGGCGGTGACGGCCAGGAACCAGACACCCATCATCTGGGAGGCGTACTTCGCCGGGGCCATCTTCGTGGTGACGGAGAGGCCGACCGGGGACAGCGTCAGCTCACCGACGGTCTGCACGAAGTAGATCGCGACCAGCCACAGCGCCGCGGCCTTGTGGCCGCCGTCGGCGATCCCCAGCGGGGCGAGGAACAGGAAGAAGGACGCACCGATCAGGACCAGACCCGAGGCGAACTTCACCGCCGTGCTCGGCTCCTTGCCGCGCCGGTTCAGCGCCAGCCACATCCAGGCGAAGACCGGGGCCAGCGCCATGATCATGACCGGGTTGACCGACTGGTACCAGGAGACGGGGAAGTCCCAGCCGAAGATCGTGTTCTTGGCCGAGGAGTCGGCGAAGATCGACAGGGTCGAGCCACCCTGGTCGTAGATCATCCAGAACACGGCGGCGGCCACGAAGAACCAGATGTAGGCGGTCATCTTGGACTGCTCGACGCGGTCCAGGTCCTTGTCCCGCTTGATCCGCGCGATCACCATGATCGGAATGACCAGACCGGCGACGGTGATCGGGACCAGCAGCCAGTTCAGCGTGTAGACACCGGAGAAGCCGACGATCGCGTAGAAGACGACCGCGATGGCCGCCCAGATCGCCGACTTGCGCAGCGTCGAGGCCTTCTCCGCGGCGGTCAGCGGCGTCGGGACCTCCTTCGAGCGCTGGCTCAGGTGACGGCCGCCGAGCAGGTACTGGCCGAGGCCGAGCGCCATGCCGAGCGCGGCGAGCGCGAAGCCCAGGTGCCAGTTGACGTTCTCGCCGACGGTGCCGATGACCAGCGGCGCGGCGAAGGCGCCCAGGTTGATGCCGACGTAGAAGATCGTGAAGCCACCGTCGCGGCGCGCGTCGTCCGGGCCCTCGTAGAGGTGGCCGACCATCGTCGAGATGTTGGCCTTCAGCAGACCCGAGCCGATGGCGACGAGGCCGAGACCGGCGTAGAACGTGCCGGCCGACGGCAGGGCCAGGGTGAGGTGGCCCAGCATGATGACGAAGCCGGCCACGGCGACCGTCTTGCGCGGGCCGAGGACGCGGTCGGCGAACCAGCCGCCCGGCAGGGCGAGCAGGTACACGAGCGACACGTACACCGAGTAGATCGCGGTCGCGGTGGCCGCGTTCAGGTGCAGGCCGCCGGGGGCGACCAGGTACAGCGGGAGCAGGGCCCTCATGCCGTAGTAGGAGAACCTCTCCCACATCTCGGTCATGAAGAGAGTGGCCAGTCCGCGGGGGTGGCCGAAGAAGGTCTTCTCGGAACCGGGGGTGCCCGGGCGGACCGAGTCCTTCGTCAGGCTGGACGCCATGGTCGTTCCTTGCTGTCGGGGCGTGCACGTGGGGTCCCCTGCTCGATCGAGGCCGAGGCTCGGGGGTCGCATGCCCGATGGGGCGGCCGGCACCGGCGGGATCGGTCGTCCACCTCACGCCCACGAGGTGTCCGCTCCAGGTCACGGAGCGGCGGACGTCGACCACCGGGATCCACGCCTCTACGCGCGTCAACACGCCGAGGCCCGGCCACAGGTCATTCCTTCGAAGGCTGGAGGGGGACCAGCCCGCACGCGAAAAAGACCTTCAGCGTCATGTATCCGCCAAAGGTCCCTCATGGTGCTACAGGCGTTCCGGTCACCATACGTCATCGCGCTGCCGGACATGAAAGGACTTGAGACACGGATCACAGGTGACGCGGGAACCGCAAGGAGCATTCCAAGGCGTACACGGCAGCCAGGCCTCTGACACGAAAAGGCTGACTCCGCTCCGTGATCACGGACGGCGCGGGCGCATCATGGCAGCCGAAGGTAAGAATCCCCTTGCGGTGATCACACCTGCGATCACACCTCTGCTCCTGTCGTCGGCGGACTACCATCACCCCCATGACCCGTGTACTGCTCGCCGAGGACGACGCGTCCATCTCGGAGCCGCTGGCCCGTGCCCTGCGCCGGGAGGGTTACGAGGTCGAAGTGCGCGAAGACGGACCCACCGCACTCGACGCCGGCATGCAGGGCGGTGTCGACCTTGTCGTGCTCGACCTCGGGCTCCCCGGCATGGACGGCCTGGAGGTGGCCCGTCGGCTGCGCGCCGAGGGCCACACCGTGCCGATCCTCATCCTGACCGCGCGTGCCGACGAGGTGGACACCGTCGTCGGCCTCGACGCGGGCGCCGACGACTACGTCACCAAGCCCTTCCGGCTCGCCGAGCTGCTCGCCCGGGTCCGGGCGCTGCTGCGGCGCGGCTCCAGCGAGCCGTCGCAGCCGCCGGCCACGCACGGGGTGCGCATCGACGTCGAGTCGCACCGGGCGTGGATGGGGGACGAGGAGCTGCAGCTGACCGCCAAGGAGTTCGACCTGCTACGTGTCCTCGTCCGGGACGCGGGCCGGGTCGTCACCCGCGACCAGCTGATGCGCGAGGTCTGGGACACGACGTGGTGGTCGTCGACCAAGACCCTGGACATGCACATCTCCTGGCTGCGCAAGAAGCTGGGCGACGACGCGGCGAACCCGCGGTACATCGCGACGGTACGGGGCGTGGGCTTTCGCTTCGAGAAGAACTAGGCGCTGCCGGGCAGCCCGGCCGAAGGCGTCCGCGGCGCGCAGGCGCTACGCGTGTCACACCGTGACGGTCCGTACGGTGCGGACCGTGCGACCGCGCGCCGTCGACGGCCGGTCGCGCGGTTGCCCGCGCCCTTCGGCGCATGCCTCCCCACCACGGGGTGCCGACCGTGCCCGAGGCACACTGGTCGTCGTAAAGCCACCGCCCGGAGGGCCCCGTGCGTCGTCGTCTCATCCAGTCCACCCTCGCGGTCGTCCTTGTGGTCATCGCCGTCTTCGGGGTCTCCCTCGTGATCGTCGAGACCCGGACGATCAGCAACAGCGCCCAGGAGCGCGTCGACTCGGAGGCACTGCGGCTCGCCAGCATCGTGGACAGCCGGCTCCTCGGCGACGAGGGGGTCACTCCCCCGGTCTTCAAGGCCCAGGTCACCGGTGACAGGTACGCGGTGATCGACATCCCCGGCCAGCCTGTCATCCAGGTCGGTGTCAAGCCCACGGGTGACGTGATCCACTCCACCGCCAAGGGCGAGGAGGGCGAGACCGTCCGCGTCGAGGAACCCCGCTCCGCGGTCACCCGGGAAGTCGGCCGTACGCTGCTGATCATCGCCCTGGTCGCGCTGCTCGCGATCATCGCCGCGGTGCTGCTCGCCGTGCGTCAGGCCAATCGCCTCGCCTCCCCGCTCACCGATCTCGCCGAGACCGCGGAGCGCCTCGGCTCCGGTGATCCGCGACCTCGTCACAAGCGCTACGGCGTCCCCGAGCTGGACCGGGTCGCCGACGTCCTCGACTCCTCGGCGGAGCGGATCGCGCGCATGCTCACGGCCGAGCGGCGTCTGGCGGCCGACGCCTCCCACCAGTTGCGCACGCCCCTCACCGCGCTCTCCATGCGCCTGGAGGAGATCACCCTCACCGACGACCCGGACACGGTGAAGGATGAGGCGACCATCGCGCTCACCCAGGTGGAGCGGCTCACGGACGTCGTGGAACGGCTGCTCACCAACGCCCGGGACCCGCGTACCGGGTCCGCCGTCTCCTTCGACCTCGACGAGGTCATCCAGCAGCAGCTCGCCGAGTGGCGCCCCGCCTACCGCAGTGCGGGCCGTGCGATCGTCAGTTCCGGGAAACGGCATCTGCGGGCGGTGGGGACCCCGGGGGCGGTCGCCCAGGTGCTGGCCGCGCTGATCGAGAACTCCCTCATGCACGGCGGCGGCACGGTCGCCCTGCGCACCCGCGTGACCGGCAACCAGGCGGTGGTGGAGGTCACCGACGAAGGCCCGGGTGTGCCCACGGAACTGGGCTCCCGCATCTTCGAGCGCACGATCAGCGGCCGCAACTCCACGGGCATCGGCCTTGCGGTCGCCCGTGACCTCGCGGAGGCCGACGGAGGCCGTCTGGAGATGCTCCAGGCCAAGCCACCGGTCTTCGGCCTGTTCCTGTCCCGCACGCCGCTACGGGTGCCCCCGACGGACGACGACGGGACGGAGTCGACGGTCCGGTAGGCGGCGCCGACGGGCGGTGGGGGAGCGGTATCGCCGCGGCAGGTGCCGGATACGCCACGGGGCCCACTAGGCGGGCGGTGGGACGGCTTGCGCGCGGGGGTGGCCGGGCGGCCATGGACCGGGATCTGCGGGGCCGGCTGGTGTCCGTACAGGGCCGGGGGCCGGGGTGCGTAGCGTAGGGCCTGGCGGGGCTCGGAATGGACGCCGAGCGGGGCTGGGACGCGCGGGTCAGGGCGGTCCGGGAAGCGTGCGAGGTCCGGCAAGCGGTCCGGGGGACGTGGCGTCGTCGGTGGCCCGGTGGGTCAGGCGGTGGGTGGCCGAGAGGCCGGAGGCTCGCCCGTGAGGGTGTGCGTGGGGTGATGGCCCGTTCAGCGGTTGACGCGGTGCTGGTGGCGGCGCTGGCGCTCCGCCGCCTCGAGTATCGACTCGGCTCCGGCCACGGCCTCGCCGGCCGGCAGCGCCTTGAAGACCCAGGAGCGGTACGACCAGAAGCGGAACAGCGTGCCCAGGCCGATGCCGAGGAACTTGAAGATGTTGCTCTGCAGTGGGCTGTCCCAGCCGAACCCGTACGTCGCCACGTACAGCACGCCGTTCTCGATCACCAGGCCCGCCGCGCTGAACAGCAGGAACAGCGTCATCTCACGGGTACGGCCGCTCTTGTCCCGGTCCCGGTAGGTGAAGTAGCGGAACCCGATGTAGTTGAAGATGATCGCGACGATCGTGGCGACGATGCTGGCTCGGACCACCTGGAGACCGGTGACGTGCCGCACCAGGTTGAACACGAGGAGGTTGACCAGCAACCCCGCGCCGCCGACCGCGCCGAACTTGGCGATCTCGCGCATCAGCTGATCGAACCGCCGGCGCACAGTGCTCTCAGGTTTGACCTTCAGGCCTGTGGAACCACTGCCCATCGCGTTGCCAGCCCCCGTCGCTCGTCCTGATCGGTCGTGTCGGTCCATCGCATCGGCCGGTCGGCAGGTTGCGCCGAGCGGTTCCGTCAACCCCGCCATGCTAACCAGCGGCCGTGAGCCCTGCCCGTGGACCAGTTCATGAGGACGGAAAGAAAGCTCTCACCAGCAGTGTCCCCAGTCGCCTCACACAGCCCACACAGGGCGAAAAGGACGGAAACCGGCTGCGACGGCGCGGCCGATACCCTGGGTGCGTGACATTCCCGGTAGTCGGCATGGTCGGCGGTGGCCAGCTCGCTCGTATGACCCACGAGGCGGGCATCCCGCTCGGCATCAGGTTCAAGCTCCTCAGTGACACCCCTCAGGACTCCGCGGCGCAGGTCGTCAACGACGTCGTCATCGGCGACTACCGCGACCTGGAGACGCTGCGGGCCTTCGCGCGGGGCTGTGACGTGATCACCTTCGATCACGAGCACGTGCCCACCGAGCACCTGCGGGCCCTGGAGGCGGACGGCATCCCCGTGCGCCCCGGCCCGGCGGCGCTCGTGCACGCTCAGGACAAGGGCGTGATGCGCGCGAAACTCGACGCGATCGGGGTGCCCTGCCCGCGCCACCGGATCGTGAGCGATCCGGAGGACGTCGCCGCCTTCGCGGCGGAGGGCGCCGGTTTCCCGGTGGTCCTGAAGACCGTCCGGGGCGGCTACGACGGCAAGGGCGTGTGGGTCGTGCGGTCCGCCGAGGAGGCCGCCGAGCCGTTCCGCGCCGGTGTGCCCGTCCTCGCCGAGGAGAAGGTCGACTTCGTACGCGAGCTGGCCGCCAACGTCGTACGGTCGCCGCACGGCCAGGCCGTGGCCTACCCCGTGGTCGAGTCGCAGCAGGTCAACGGGGTCTGCGACACCGTGATCGCTCCGGCTCCCGGCCTCGAGGACGAGCTGGCGCTCAAGGCCGAGGAACTGGCGCTGACGATCGCCAAGGAACTCGGCGTCGTCGGTCACCTCGCCGTCGAGCTGTTCCAGACCCGTGACGGCCGCATCCTCGTCAACGAGCTCGCGATGCGTCCGCACAACTCGGGTCACTGGACCCAGGACGGCTCGATCACCTCGCAGTTCGCCAACCACGTCCGGGCGGTCCTCGATCTGCCGCTCGGCGACCCGCGTCCGCGCGCCAAGTGGACCGTGATGGTGAACGTGCTGGGCGGCGACTACCCCGACATGTACTCCGCGTACCTGCACTGCATGGCCCGCGACCCTCAGCTCAAGATCCACATGTACGGCAAGGACGTGAAGCCCGGCCGCAAGGTCGGGCACGTCAACACCTACGGCGACGACCTGGACGACGTGCTGGAGCGCGCCCGTCACGCTGCCGGCTACCTGAGAGGCACCATCACCGAATGAGCCCTGTTGTTGGCATCGTCATGGGGTCGGACTCCGACTGGCCCGTCATGGAGGCCGCCGCCAAGGCCCTCGACGAGTTCGAGATCGAGTACGAGGTCGACGTCGTCTCCGCGCACCGCATGCCGCGCGAGATGATCACGTACGGCGAGCACGCCGCGGACCGCGGTCTGAAGGTGATCATCGCGGGGGCCGGCGGTGCCGCGCACCTGCCCGGCATGCTCGCCTCCGTCACCCCGCTGCCCGTCATCGGCGTCCCCGTCCCGCTGAAGTACCTGGACGGCATGGACTCGCTGATGTCGATCGTGCAGATGCCCGCCGGTGTGCCGGTGGCGACGGTCTCGGTGGGCGGTGCCCGCAACGCAGGGCTGCTCGCGGCGCGCATCCTGGCCGCGCACGACGAGGAACTCCTCGGGCGGATGCGGGACTTCCAGCAGGACCTGCGCGACCAGGCCGCCGAGAAGGGCAAGCGCCTGCGCTCCAAGGTCGAGGGATCGGCGGGCTTCGGCTTCGGCTCGGGGAAGTGACGCGATGACCCCGCCTTCCCTGGAGGCAGCCCGGGAGCTGCTCCGTGAGTTCCCGGTCGTCGACGGGCACAACGACCTGCCGTGGGCGCTGCGGGAGCAGGTCGGCTACGACCTGGCCGCCCGCGACATCGCCCACCACCAGAACGAGCACCTGCACACCGACCTGCCGCGGCTTCGCGAGGGCGGGGTCGGCGCGCAGTTCTGGTCGGTGTACGTGCGCAGCGATCTGCCCGACCCGGTGCCCGCGACACTCGAACAGATCGACTGCGTACGGCAGTTGACCGAGCGCTATCCGTCGGACCTGCGCCGGGCGCTGACCGCCGCCGACATGGAGGCGGCGCGTGCGGACGGCCGCATAGCGTCCCTCATGGGCGCGGAGGGCGGCCACTCGATCGCGAATTCCCTCGGCACCCTGCGCGGGCTGTACGAGCTGGGCGTGCGGTACATGACCCTCACCCACAACGACAACGTCGCCTGGGCGGACTCGGCGACCGACCGGCCGGTGGCGGGCGGCCTCTCGAACTTCGGCCGTGAGGTCGTGCGCGAGATGAACCGCCTCGGCATGCTGGTCGACCTCTCGCACGTGGCGGTGACGACGATGCGGGACGCGCTGGACACCACGGACTCGCCGGTGATCTTCTCGCACTCCTCCGCCCGCGCGGTGTGCGACCATCCGCGCAACATCCCCGACGACATCCTCGAGCGCCTGCCCGCCAACGGCGGGGTGGCGATGGTGACGTTCGTGCCGAAGTTCGTGCTCCAGGGCGCGGTCGACTGGACGGTCGCGGCGGACGAGAACATGCGCGCGCACGGCTTCCACCACCTCGACACGACCCCGCAGGCGATGAAGGTCCACCGGGCCTTCGAGGAGCGGCATCCGCGCCCGGTCGCCACGGTCTCGACGGTCGCCGACCACCTGGACCACATGCGCGAGGCGGCGGGCGTCGACCACCTCGGCATCGGTGGCGACTACGACGGCACGGCCTTCACTCCGGACGGACTCGGCGATGTCTCGGGTTACCCGAACCTGATCGCCGAACTGCTGGACCGCGGCTGGTCCACGTCCGACCTGGCCAAGCTGACCTGGCAGAACGCGGTACGGGTGGTGGGCGCGGCCGAGGACGTGGCCCGCGACCTCCAGGGCAAGCGCAGCCCTTCGAACGCGAAGCTGGAAGAGCTGGACCGCTGAACCGACGGGCGCGCGCCGTGGCCCGCGCCCGTCTCACGCCGTCGGTGGGGTGCGGATCCGTTCCGGGCAGCCGGTGCGGATCCGCGCCCCTCCGGGCGGTCAGGTGAAGTCGGCGTACGCCAGGTGCTTCGCACAGGTGCGGCAGCGGAACAGATACGCGGTGGGCTGTCCGTCGGCGTCCAGGGACGCGAAGAACGTCTCGCCGAGGGTCTCGCGGAGGCTCTCCGCGGCGTCCGGGTGGTCCCTGAGCTCCTTGGTGCCCGCGCGGCCGAGATAGGTCGCCGCGTCCCCGCAGTGCGTCAGCCAGCGCTCCTGCTGCCAGCCGGAGAAGCCCGGGGTGCGCCGCTCCACGGTGTGGACCACCGACCTCGGTGCCTCACCCGTCACCTCGGTGAACTGCGCCTCGAAGCGCTCCGCCGCGCTGCCGTCCGCGATGCACCAGGGGCACAGCTCGGCGCGGATGTCCGCGACCGCGTAGACGGGGCCCACGTACACATACCCGCGCCGGAGCCCGCAGCACAGGCACTCGGTGTCCCCGGTGACCACCGAGCCGGTGGCCAGGGGGTCCGGGTGGTACGGGAAGGACGGCAGTTCCGCCGTTGTCGCCGGATCGTTCATGTCCCCACCCTGCCGTATCAAGGAAAGGGGCACCCCTGAGGGTGCCCCGGAACCTCCCGCGCGTTGCCGCAACCGGCCGCGCGCTACGGCAGGTTGCGCGCCATGACGATCCGCTGGACCTGGTTCGTGCCCTCGTAGATCTGGGTGATCTTCGCGTCGCGCATCATGCGCTCGACCGGGTAGTCACGGGTGTAGCCGTAGCCGCCGAGCAGCTGGACGGCGTCCGTGGTGACCTCCATCGCCACGTCCGAGGCGAAACACTTGGCGGCGGCGCCCTGGAAGGTCAGGTCGCTGTCGCCGCGCTCCGACTTGGCCGCGGCCGCGTACGTCAGCTGACGGGCCGCCTCGATCTTCATCGCCATGTCGGCGAGCATGAACTGGATGCCCTGGAAGTCGGCGATCGGCTTGCCGAACTGCTTGCGCTCCTTGACGTAGCCCTTGGCGTAGTCGAAGGCGCCCTGGGCGACACCGAGGGCCTGGGCGGCGATGGTGATGCGGGTGTGGTCGAGCGTGCGCATCGCCGTGGCGAAGCCGGTGCCCTCCTCGCCGATCATGCGGTCGGCCGGAATGCGGACGTTGTCGAAGTAGACCTCGCGGGTGGGGGAGCCCTTGATGCCGAGCTTCTTCTCCGGGGCGCCGAAGGAGACACCCGGGTCGGACTTCTCGACGACGAAGGCCGATATGCCCCTGGAGCGCTTCTCGGGGTCGGTCACCGCCATCACCGTGTAGTACTCGGAGACGCCCGCGTTGGTGATCCAGCGCTTCACGCCGTTGAGGACCCAGTCGTCGCCGTCGCGGACCGCCTTGGTCTTCATGCCGGCCGCGTCCGAGCCCGCCTCGGGCTCGGACAGGCAGTACGAGAACATCGCGTCGCCCTTGGCGAGCGGACCCAGGTACTTCTTCTTCAGCTCCTCGGAGCCGGAGAGGATCACCGGGAGGGAGCCGAGCTTGTTCACGGCGGGGATCAGCGAGGACGACATGCAGGCGCGCGCCACCTCCTCGATCACGATGACGGTGGCGAGGGCGTCCGCGCCCGCGCCGCCGTACTCCTCGGGGACGTGCACCGCGTGCAGGTCGTTCGCGACGAGGGCCTCCAGTGCCTCCTGCGGGAAGCGGGCCTCCTCGTCCACCGCGGCGGCGTACGGCGCGATCTTCGCCTCAGCCAGCGAGCGAATGGCGTCGCGGAGCATGTCGTGCTCCTCGGACGGGCGGTACAGGTCGAATTCAGCCGATCCGGCCAAGATCTCTCACGCTCCAAAACGCTGCGATGCCGACGCTAATTACCGTTAAGTAACCCGAATTTTAGGGGTAGGCCCACACGAGTGATACGTGAGCTTGGCGACAGCGGGAAACCTGCCCGTCAAGTGCCCCGGCTATGCTCGGGCACCGGTTCACCGACGTATCCCCTGGAGCACCCCATGAGCCTCAAGATCACCGTGATCGGCACCGGCTATCTCGGCGCGACGCACGCCGCAGCCATGGCCGAGCTCGGCTTCGAGGTGCTCGGGCTCGACGTCGTTCCCGAGAAGATCGAGCTGCTCCGGCGGGGCGAGGTCCCCATGTACGAGCCCGGTCTCGAGGAGCTGCTGCGCAAGCACATCGCGGGCATCGAGGGCTCCACCGGGCGGCTGCGCTTCACCATGGACTGGTCCGAGCTGGCCGAGTTCGGCGACGTCCACTTCGTCTGTGTGAATACTCCCCAGAAGCACGGCGAATATGCCTGCGACATGTCGTTCGTCGACGCCGCGATCGCCTCCCTCGCTCCGCATCTGACGGGCCCGGCCCTGGTAGTCGGCAAGTCGACCGTGCCCGTCGGCTCCGCGGACCGCCTGGCCGCCTACCTCGCCGAGCACGCGCCCGCCGGCGAGGACGTCGAGCTGGCCTGGAACCCGGAGTTCCTGCGCGAGGGCTTGGCCGTCGAGGACACGCTGCACCCCGACCGGATCGTGGTGGGCGTGCGCAGCGAGCGGGCCGAGAAGCTGCTGCGCGAGGTGTACGCGACACCGGTCGCCGGGGGCTCGCCCTTCGTGGTCACCGACTTCCCGACCGCCGAGCTGGTGAAGACCTCAGCGAACTCCTTCCTCGCCACCAAGATCTCCTTCATCAACGCGATGGCGGAGGTCTGCGAGGCCGCCGGCGGCGACGTGGCCAAGCTGGCGGAGGCCATCGGGCACGATGACCGGATCGGCAAGAAGTTCCTGCGGGCCGGGATCGGGTTCGGCGGCGGCTGTCTGCCGAAGGACATCCGGGCCTTCATGGCGCGGGCCGGTGAGCTCGGCGCCGACCAGGCGCTGACCTTCCTGCGGGAGATCGACTCCATCAACATGCGCCGCCGCGGCCAGATGGTCGAGATGGCGCGTGAGGCGCTGGGCGGCGGCTCGTTCCTCGGCAAGCGCGTCGCGGTGCTCGGGGCGTCGTTCAAGCCCGACTCCGACGACGTGCGCGACTCGCCCGCGCTGAACGTGGCAGGTCAGATACACCTTCAGGGCGGTCAGGTGACCGTCTACGACCCCAAGGGCATGGACAACGCCCGGCGGCTCTTCCCGACGCTCGGGTACGCCCCCTCCGCCCTCGCGGCGGTCCGCGGCGCCGATGTGGTGCTGCATCTGACGGAGTGGCGCGAGTTCCGCGAGCTGGACCCGGCCGAGCTGGGCCAGGCTGTGGCCGCGCGCATCGTCCTGGACGGCCGCAACGCGCTCGACCCGGAGCTGTGGCGCCGGGCGGGCTGGACGTACCGGGCGATGGGCCGCCCCACCGCCTAGCGGACGCAAGACGCCGGTCCGGCCGAGGCTCAGTCGGCCGGACCGGCGTCCTGTTGCATTCTGCACCACGGCCGTGACGCGCGAGCGGTGAGTGCCCAACCCTGTGCGCCGTGGCCCTATTTCGCCCGGTATCGCCGCATCTTCGCGCGCGCCCCGCACACCGTCATCGAACACCAGCGGCCCTTTCCGGCCGGGCTGCGGTCGTAGTACGCCCAGTGGCACTCGGGCAGTTCGCAGGCCTTGAGGCGCAGCCAGGTACCCGCGGTGAGCGCTTCGGCGACGGCCGCCGCGACACGGGAGAGCAGGGGGCTCTCGTCGGCGGGTGCGAGGGACGCGGAACCGTCCCGTTCGTCGACGGCCACGTACAGCGGCGCCCGCGCCAGCAGCCCGCCCAGCGGTGCCACCGCGCGGTGCGGGGGATGGCCGGCGTGGGCCAGGAGAACGGCACGCAGCGACTCCCGCAGTTCCCGCGCACCGGCCAGGTCCGCTTCCGCGACGCGGAACTCGGCGCGTCCCTCCGGTGTGTCCAGGCGGTCCTCGCCCGTCTCCAGGTCCACGGTGTTGACCAAGGCCTCCACCAGGGCGAGACCGCCGGGAGCAGGGGCTCTGTCACTCATCTCTGCGACCTCATGCCCGCCACGATTCCTCTCGGTATTTCCGTTGCGACGTTACCGCCAATCCGCAAGCATGCGGTAACGGTTACCGGCTGCCTGGCTCTACAGGTAACCCGTCCCCTGAGAACTCGTACTCCGAGGAGGAAGTCATGGCTCTCGCCAAGCTGGGCGTCGTCGTCCTGGACTGTCCCGACCCGCGCGCGCTCGCCGGTTTCTACGCGGAAGTGCTGGGCGGCACGGTGGAGGGCGACGGTGAGTGGGTCGACCTGAAGGCGCCGGACGGCCGGTCGCTGGCGTTCCAGGCCGCGCCCGGACACGTACCGCCGAAGTGGCCGGCGCCCGAAGACTCGCAGCAGTTCCATCTGGACCTCACCGTCGAGGACCTGGACGCGGCCGAAGCGGGCGTCCTCGCGCTCGGCGCCCGCCCGCTGGACGCGGAGGACCGCTCGCGCACCTGGCGGGTTTACGCCGACCCGGCGGGGCACCCGTTCTGCCTCTGCGCCTGCTGACCGGGCGCCCGCTCCTCGAGGAGGTCACGATGGCACAGCCCGTCGCCCGTATGCGGTCCGTCGTCCTGGACTGCCCGGATCCCCGAGCACTCGCCGAGTTCTACGCCGCGGTGCTGGGCGGCACGGTGGAGGGCGAGGGCGAATGGGTCGATGTGCACCTGCCCGGCGGTCCCAAGCTCGCCTTCCAGGAGGCGCCCGAGTACAAGCCGCCGGAGTGGCCGAGGGCCGATGCCGACTCGCAGCAGGTGCACCTCGACCTCGACGTGGGCGCCACCGTGGAGGCGATAGAAGCCGCCGAGGAGCAGGTGCTCGCGCTCGGAGCGCGCCCGCTGGACGTGAACGACCTGAACGGCAAACGGGACTTCAGGGTGTACGCGGATCCCGCGGGGCATCCCTTCTGCCTCTGCCGGATCGAGCACCCGGAGTCCGCCTGAACGTGCAAGGCCCCGCCGAACCGCTCGGCGGGGCCTTGCACAGCACACCGGCTCAGTTGCCGGTGACCGTCACCTTCTCGTCGTTCTTCAGCTCGTTGACCAGGGTCTTGACCTTGGACTTGTCCCACACCAGGTTGCCGCCGGTCGAGCCGGATATCGGCATGTTCAGCGACGTGCCGTCACCACCGCTGACGCCCTTCATCGCCCAGAACATGGACCCCAGGTTCCACAGGCTCATGTCCTTGTCGACGGTCAGGGAGTCCAGGCCCGCGCTCATCGTCGGGTAGAACTTGAAGGGGTTGAGGATCGTCCCCGGGGTCGCCACCTGGTGGGCCAACGCGGAGAGGAACTTCTGCTGGTTCTTGGTGCGCTGCAGGTCGCTGGTGGCGAAGGCGTGCCGGGTGCGGACGAAGGCGAGGGCCTGCTCGCCGTTCAGCGTCTGCGTGCCCGCCTTGAAGTCGGCGCCCGAGTACTTGTCCTTGAAGCCCTTGTCGATGGTGAGCTGGACACCGCCGACCGAGTCCACGATGTTGGCGAAGCCGGCGAAGCCGATCTCCACATAGTGGTCGATGTGCAGGCCGGTGTTGTACTCGATCGTGCGGACCAGCAGCGTCGGTCCGTCCTCCGCGTACGCCGCGTTGAGCTTGGTGTGCCGGCCCGTGCCCTTGAAGGTCTTGCCCGAGTCGCTGCCCACGTACGTCGGTATCTCCACGTCCGAGTCGCGGGGCAGGGATATCAGCGTGTCGCCGTTGCCGCCGACGTGCAGGATCATCATCGAGTCCGTTCGCTTGCCCTCGGCGGACCCGGTGTGCAGCTTCTTCTTGTCCGCGGCGGACATCCCCGCGCGGCTGTCGGAGCCGACGATCAGGTAGTTCGTGCCCTCGCCCGCGGCGGGCCGGTCGATGACCTTGGAGAGGTCGACGTCCCGGTGGAGCTTGGAGTCGGCCCAGAAGTACGTGGCCACAGAGGTCACCACCACCACGGTGACCAGGGTGATCACGGTCCACTTGATCCGGCGGCCCCAGTTGGGACGCTGCCGGTAGTGCTGAAGCTGCGGATCGGGGTCATCGTCGTTGGGTACGAAGCCGCCCTGGCGGCCGCCGTAGACCTGCCCCGTGTTGTAGCCGCTGTCGTAGCCGCCGTACCCCTGGTCGTACGTCGGCTGCTGCGGCACCCCGCCGTACGGCGGCGCGCCCTGAGGGCCGCCCGGCGAGCGCCGGACCTGCCGCATCACCCGCGCGTTCTCGGGCTGTGCGCTGCTGCTGCCGCGTCCGTAGTGGTTGCCGCGGCCATCGTCGGACCATCCCTCGGGCCAATCGTTCATGCGCCCCAGTGTGCAGGGTCCTGGTATGGGCCGTACAAGGGCCGACGAAAAACGGGGTCAGGGCTGTTGCGAAGCCGACACAAAATCTCCCGCCCGTCGGCCCGGCATAAGGTGGACGCCATGACAGACCAGGTCTCAGCCCCGGAATCAGAAATTCCGGACGATATCCCGGGTGACATACCCGGGAAGCCCACCTCGGCTTCCCGGACCACCCTCAGCCACATCATGACCCACAACGACACCAACCTGCTGGGCACGGTGCACGGCGGTGTGATCATGAAGCTCGTCGACGACGCGGCGGGAGCCGTGGCCGGCCGGCACTCCGGAGGTCCGGCCGTCACCGCGTCGATGGACGAGATGGTCTTCCTCGAGCCGGTCAGGGTCGGGGATCTGGTCCATGTGAAGGCCCAGGTCAACTGGACCGGCCGCACATCGATGGAGGTGGGTGTGCGGGTGCTGGCGGAGCGCTGGAACGAGTCGACGCCGCCCACCCAGGTCGGCTCCGCCTACCTCGTCTTCGCCGCGGTCGACGCCAACGGCACGCCCCGGCCGGTGCCGCCGGTCATCCCGGAGAAGGAGCGCGACAAGCGCCGCTACCAGGAGGCCCAGATCCGCCGCACCCACCGCCTCGCCCGTCGTCGCGCGATCAGGGAGCTGCGGGAGAAGAGGGCGGCCGAGGGTTACGAGGACTGAGGAAGGCCGCGGGGCGCCGGCGCCGTAGGCCCGGGAGGGGGTTCAGGGACACACCACCTGGTCCCCGGTCACCACCTCGTCCGGTTTCTGCGGCTCCGCCGCCTTCACCCGCTGCACCGTCTTGAAGTCCGTCCCCGCGATCACCTTCAGCGTCGGCCCCTGACCCGGGGCCGCCCGCAGTTCGCTGCCCGGCAGGGCCGCCGACAGCGACTTCGCCGAGCGGTCCCAGCGCGGGTCGTAGACGACGACCGTGCGCCGGACAGTACGGTCCTTCGCGTTCGCCGGCTGATGCGTCGTGCGGAACCCGGCGGCCGCGAGAGCGTCGTCCACGCGTTTGCCGAGCCCGTCCGTGGGCGTCCCGTTCTCGACCCGTACCTGGATCTGCTGCGGCGGCACGTCCACGGTGACCATGGACGGGCCCGGGCCCTTCGCCTTCGGCCGGGGACGGCTGAGCGGCTTGTCGTCGCGCAGCGACCGGAACAGCGCGCGTGCCTTCGCCTCGTCCCACTTCACCGTCGAACCGAGCTCCTTGACCTGGAAGGTCATGTCGCCGATCGGCACGGTCGTGAACTCCGAGGAGCGCGGCGAGAAGTTCCGCATCGCGCGGGCGAGGCCGACCAGATCGTCCGCGCCGAAGTCCCCGTCCGCGCGCACCGAGCCCAGCACGGCCCGTGTCGCGTCCCGGAGCTTCATCGGGTTCAGCAGGACGCCCGACGACGTCGCCCGGTCGATCATCGCCGCGAGGAACTTCTGCTGCCGCTGCATCCGGCCCAGGTCGGAGGCGCCGTCGACGTGCCGGGAGCGCACGTACTGCAGGGCCTGGCCGCCACCCAGCACATGCGGGCCGGCGGTCAGGTTCAGCCCGGTGTAGCGGTCCTTCAGCGGCTGCGAGGTGCAGATGCGGACGCCGCCCAGCACGTCGACCGTCTTCATGAAGCTGATGAAGTCGACCTCCATATAGTGGTCGATCTTGAGATCCGTCATGGCCTCGACCGTGCGCACGGTCAGGTTCGGCCCGCCCTCCGCGTAGGCCGCGTTCAACCGGATCGGATGGGCGGGGTGCTGCACCCCCGTCGCGGGGTCCGAGTACGCCGCGACCTGCGCGTACGAGTCACGCGGCAGGCTGACCACGGTGGCCCGCTCCCAGTCGGCCGAGAGGTGCACGATCATGAGTGTGTCGGTGCAGTGGCACGGATTCCCGCCGAGGCGGAACTTCCGGCGCTCCTTCTCCGTGATCCTGTCCCGGCCGTCGGTGCCGACCAGCAGGATGTTCATGCCGTGGCCCGCCGCGGGGCGGTTCTTCATGTCCTTGAACGGGTCGATCCGGGAGATGCCCGCGCCCAGGCCGGTCACCACCACGTGCCCGATGCCGGCCGCGGCGAGGACCCCCACGGACAGCGTGGTGATCAGCCGCGCGGCCCAGCCGGACTTTCTCCGCCGCCGCACGGGCGGCCGCCGGGCGGGAGTCCGGCGGACCGGCTGCGGGCGCGCGGGCAAGCGGGTCTGCGTGGGCACAGCGGAGACCTCCGCGGGACTGGGCGTGGGATCCCTGAGCACGGTAGGCCGATACGATCTGCGGCCTGCGGCGGCACCCGGGCGGCGCGCATCGCTGTCCCTCGTTCGCGGTAACGTGAGCCACCTATGAACGCCAAGCCCGACGTGCAGCTCCCCGCCGTCTCCGTGATCATGCCCGTGCTCAACGAGGAGCGGCATCTGCGGGGGGCCGTCCAAGCGATTCTCGCTCAGGACTACGGCGGCGAGACGGAGGTCGTGATCGCCCTCGGTCCGTCCACGGACCGCACGGACGAGATCGCGGCCGAGCTGGTCAGCGAGGACCCGCGGGTGCACACGGTCGCGAACCCGACCGGCCGTACGCCCGCCGCGCTGAACGCCGCGATCAAGGCCTCCCGCCACCCGGTCGTGCTTCGCGTCGACGGTCACGGCATGCTGTCGCCCGACTACATGGCGACGGCCGTGCGCCTGCTGGAGGAGACCGGCGCACAGAACGTCGGCGGCGTCATGCACGCCGAGGGCGAGAACGACTGGGAGCGCGCGGTCGCCGCCGCGATGACCTCGAAGATAGGAGTCGGCAACGCCGCCTTCCACACGGGCGGTGAGGCCGGCCCCGCGCAGACGGTCTACCTCGGGGTCTTCCGGCGCGAGGCCCTGGAGCAGCAGGGCGGCTACAACGAGGAGTTCATCCGCGCGCAGGACTGGGAGCTCAACTTCCGGATCCGGGAGGCGGGCGGCCTCATCTGGTTCTCGCCGGAGCTCAGGGTCTCCTACCGCCCCCGGCCCTCGGTGCGGGCCCTTGCCAAGCAGTACAAGGACTACGGGCGCTGGCGGCACGTCGTCGCCCGCTACCACGAGGGCTCCATCAACCTGCGCTACCTCGCGCCGCCGATCGCGGTGTGCGCGATAGCGGCCGGCATCGTGGTGGGTGCCGCGCTGACCCCCTGGGGCTTCGTGGTCCCCGGCGCCTATCTCGCGGGGATCGCCCTCGGCTCCGTCCCCGCGGGCAAGGGCCTGCCGCTGAGGGCGCGTCTGCAGATCCCCGTGGCCCTCGCGACCATGCACATGTCCTGGGGCTGGGGCTTCCTCACCAGCCCGAAGGCGCTGGCCAGGAAGGTCATCGCGTCGCGCAGGCCGGCGGTCGTGGTCCCCGACTGAGCCCCCGCGTACCCGGGGCCCTCTCCGCACGAAGAGAGCCCCTTCCCCGCGGTCACCAGGTGTAGTTCGGGTCCACCTGCATGCACTGCTTGGTCGCGCCGTTGAGTATGTTCGCGGACTTCGGGGTCTTGTCGTCCTGCTTCGGCGCCGTGTACTCGGAGCCCGACCGCCAGTCGGAGCCCACGACGAGCGTGACGCCGGAGACGTCCGTCGACTGCTCCACCGAACTCGTCGGGACACCCAGGGCCTTGGCGACCCGCAGGGCGTCGCCCTTCAGGTCCGCGCTCGGATAGCGGATCACCGTCTTGTCCTCGGCGAGCAGAGTCGAGGAGTCGGCCCTGGCCTCGTCGAAGCCCTTGCCTACGAGGAGTTTGGCCACCTCGCCCGCCCGTCCGCCCACCGGTGCGAGCGCCGGCGTGCTGGTGCCGTTCTGCACCTGTACGGCGATCTTGTCGTCGCTGTCCGTCGGGGCCGCACTCGCCTGGGGGTCGGTCTTCTTCTTGGTGCCCTTGCCGTCCAGCGAGATGTCCTCGCGCACCAGACGGAACAGCTTGTCCGCGTCACCCGGCTTGGGCACCACGCGCTCGCCGACGTAGTCGTACGGCATCGTCGTCATCGTGATGCGGTTCGTCGGCACCTTCTTCAGCTCGGTGCTCAGGTTGTAGAGATCCGCGACCGAGCCGAGCCCCTTGTCGACCGTGAGCGCCTGGGTGGCCGTCTCGGCGAGCCTGCGCAGCTTGTCGGGGTTGCTCAGCGTGGCGTTCTCCCGCAGCTGGCGGACCATCGCGCTCATGTACTGGTGCTGCGCCTTCGTCCGCGCTATGTCGCTGCCGTCCTCGAACCCGTAGCGCGTGCGCAGCCACTGCAGGGCCTGCGTGCCCTTCACATAGGTGGTGCCCGCCTTGAGCTTCAGGCCCGAGCCATGGCCCGAGGACGTGTGCGAGTAGATGTTCTTGTCCACGCACACCGGGACGCCGCCGATCGCGTCGGCCATCGAGACCACGCCCGCGAAGTCGACCATGATGAAGTGGTCGATGTGGATGTTGGTGAGCTTCTCCCAGGTGGCGACCGTGCAGCCGGGGCCGCCGCGGCCCAGTGAGTCGTTCGTCATGCCCAGCGACGTCGTCGCCGGGTAGATGTGCCCGGTCTTCGGGTCGGTGCACTTGGGCAGGTGCAGCAGCGTGTCGCGCGGCATGCTGACGACCGACATGTTGGTGCGGTCCGCCGAGACGTGCAGAAGCATCTGGACGTCCGCGCGGGGAGGCGTCCCGAAGGTGTCCTTCGCGCCGCCCAGTTTCTGGTTCTCCTGGGAGTCACGGGCGTCCGACCCGATGAGAAGGATGTTCAGCGGGGTCTGCCCCGCCGCGTTCGGCCTCGAAGTGGCCGCCCGGTCCTTCTGGTCGCCGATGTTGAGGTCGTCCTTCTTGAGGTTGTCGTTCAGGTGCTGGTAGTAGAGGTATCCCGCTCCGGCGGTCCCGAGTATGACCACCGCCAGCACGGTCGCCGACCAGCGCAGGACACGGCGTCTGCGGCGCGGGCGCCCCTTCGACGCACCACCGCGTCCACGCCCGTCGGAGCCGAGTGGGTCGGTCGGCGGACCGCCGTCGCCGCCCTGAGTGCCATCGCCGTCCTGTTCGTACAGGCTGTCGTCCCAGCCGAGTTCACCGGCCTGCCGCTCCTGCGCCCCCGCGCCACGCACACCGCTCCGCACCAAGTCCCTGCCTCCCCACCCTGCGCCCGACGAACGGGTCCGCCCGCGGTGCCGAAGAACGCCTGCCGGCGTTCTTCGGCACCGTCGCCGTACGGCGGGCCGCACCATCGCGTCCCACCCGAATCTGTCTCGCGTTCAGTAACTAGACGCTCGACATGCCCGGCAGGATGCACAGGCCGGGCGAATGCGTCCTGTTAGACGCGCAACGGACCCGTCAAGTCATCACGTCGAGCACACTTGCTTGTCCGCGGTGGCCTTGACGACGTCGGGTGCCTTGCTCGGTGCCGTAAGGGGCACACCGGCTCCCTTGAAGTCCTTGCCCAGGGTCAGGATGATCGCGGGCAGACCCTGGTCGTTCGTCTCGCTCTTGCCCGGCTTCAGCGCCGACGCGGGCAGCCCCATGAGGTCCGCCAGTTTGCGTGCCTGGTCGGCCTGGTCGGGAGCGTATTCGAGGGTCGTCTTGGCCAGACTCGTGCCCGCGTTGCCGAGTTGGCTGGACTTGGTGACGCCCTCGTTGTTCTGCAGCCAGTTGAGGGTCGCCTGTGCGCTGCCGCCCGCGGCGCCGCCGTTGTAGATGTCGACGCGGATGTCGGAGGCGGCCGAGCGGGAGCCCTTGAGACGGGCGGCCGCGGTGTCCTTGGCCGCCTTCGCCTTCTTCTTCACCTCGGTGAAGGAGACGTCGTTGTTGATCGCGTCGAAGACCTGCGGGGCGGCGCTCGGGTCGACGATCACCGTCTTGTGGACGACGCCGTCGGCCGGATTGTCGCGTACGGGCACCGTCAGGAACGAGATGTTCTTCGGCGGCACCTTCTTCAACTCCAGGGCGACGTCCTTGAGCGTGCTCACGCTGCCGATGCCGGTGTCGACGGTGAGCGCCTTGGTGGCCGCCTCCGCCAGTTCCAGCAGCTTGCTGGGGTTGGTGAGCGTGTCACTGGAGGTCATCTTGCGGGCCAGCGCGCCGAGGAACTGCTGCTGCACCTTGATCCGGTCCAGGTCGCCCGCGTTGCCGAAGCTGTGCCGGGTGCGCACGAAGGCGAGGGCCTGCTCACCCTCGATCTTCGACACGCCCTTGGGCAGCTTGAGGTGCGACTCCTTGTCGTTGATCGGCTTGCCCACGCAGACGTCGACGCCGCCCACGGCCGTGGTCAGCGTCTTCACCGCGTTGAAGTCGGCCATCATGAAGTGGTCGGGCGAGATGCCGGTGACTTCCTTGACCGTGCGCATCGTGCAGCCCGGGTCGCGGCCGTCCTGGCCGAGGCTCGTGTTGAAGCGGACGTCCTCCGTGCCGGGGATGACCTTGGTGCTGCCGTCGGGCTGCTTCGTCGGGCAGTCGGGGACGTTGACGATCAGATCGCGCGGGATGCTGAGTGCCGTCGCGTTGGTCCGGTCCTTGGAGACGTGCAGCAGGATGTTGGTGTCGGCGTGCCCGACGCTACCCGCGTCGCCGTAGCCCGTGTTGCCCTTGCCGGTGCGCTTGTCGGTGCCGATGATCAGGATGTTGAAGGCCTCGTCCTTGCTGAAGCCGTTCTTGGCGGCGCTGCCGACGTCCGTCGTCGTGACGTTGCCCTCGAGGTGCTTGAGGTAGAGGTAACCGGCGCCCGTGACCGCGATGAGGATGAACGCCATACTGCCGCCGGTCCACAGCAGTACCTTCTTCGCCTTGCCCTTCCTGGGCTTCGTCCGGCCCCGGCGGCGTCCCGGCTGCGGCTCGGGAGGTGCCCCCCGGCGACGGCGTGGTCCCGGCAGGTCATCCGGAGCCGGTTTGTCCGGAGCCGGGGCGCGCGGACCGGGGGTGGTGGTGCGCGTGCCCCTCGGTGCGCCCTGGGGAGGTCCCCCTCGCCGCGGTCTCGGCACGGCCGAATGCGGTGCGGAAGGGCTCAGTCGCAATTCGTATTCGCCAGTCTTCGGGTTGAGCACCCACTGGTCTGCGGGGTCGATGTTGTCCGCCCGCCCACGGCCTTGCGCGTCCACGGTTGTCCGAATCCTCCGTCGGGGCCACGCGGCGCCTTCCCCCTCGAGGCGCTCGGGTCTCTTCAACCAGTGCGGAAACCCAGGACGGACCTTATGGGCGTGGCACCGGATCGCTCACACTATCCGCCCAGTTCAGCGTCGAGCGACGACGGTGACAAATTCCACTCCCATACAACCGGGCAATCTGCCCTATATCTCAGTGAGTTCTTAGCTCATACGTTCCCCGCCTTGGTGTGCGCTTTACCCGCAGGCGTCCTGCGCGGCGGTGTTTCCCTTGAAAGTGGGCGGGGGTTCGGGTGATCGCAGAGGAAGAACCGGGTCCACGGTCCGCTTTTCGACGGACTTTCCGTCGCCGTACGACTCCTTGCCGTCACCAGGACCGGACGCCGTATTGCGAGTTTTCGGCACCGATTCGTCCGAGACCGCCTTGGTGACCTCGACGGGCCGGTCCGTGCGCAGCCGGGTGAAGAGTCTCTCCGCCTCGGGTTCCACGAGTTGGTCGCGATTGGTGTTGTCCGGGTAGGAGGTGCGCGGTGCCGTCAGGAACTGGACCCGGTCCGTGGGAAGGTTCCGCATCGCGCGCACAAGATCGTAGAGTCCGCGCAGACTCGCCAAAGCCGGGTCCGTGGTGAGGGACGAGGTGGCGGCGTCCAGCACGGGATACAGCTTCACGGGGTTCAGCAGCACGTTGTCGCTGCGCACTTTGCTGACCAGCGCGCCGAGGAAGCGCTGCTGCCGTTCCATCCGCTCGGTGTCGCTGCCGTCCCCGAGGCTCTTGCGGGCGCGTACGTAGCCGAGCGCCTGCTCGCCGTTGAGCGTGACCCTGCCGGCGGGCAGCGTGAGCTTGGCGGCCCTGTCGTCGATCGGCTGCTTCAGGCACACCTCGACGCCGTCGAGCGCGTCGACCATCTTCTTGAAGCCGTTGAAGTCGACCACCATGTGGTGGTCGATCCGGATGTTCGTCAGCTTCTCGACGGTACGGATCGTGCAGGCCGAACCCCCGGTCGCGAAAGCGTAGTTGAACAGTGTGAAGGCGGCCTCGCTGCTACTGCCGTCCGGGCGCCTGCAACTCGGTACGTTCACCATGAGGTCGCGCGGGAGGGAGACGGCGGTGGCGCTGCGCCGGTTGGCCGCGAGGTGGAGCAGGATCGTGGTGTCGGACCGCTCCGTGCCGAAGTCACGCCCGTAGCGGCTGTTCCCGGTGCCCGACCGCGTGTCGGACCCGATGATCAGGATGTTCAGCGCCCCGCGTACGAGCGCCGTGGGCCGCTCCTTCTCGTACCGGGCGAGCTCGGCGGCCGCGTCGTTGTCCGCGGTGATGTTCGAGTTCAGCTTCTCGTACGCGGCCCACCCGGCCCCGGCGGCCCCGAGCAGCAGCAGGGCGAGGCCGAGCGAGCAGCGGCGTATCCAGCGCCGCCGGCGGTGGCGCAGGAGCCCGGGCCCGGTGGGAGTGGCACCGACGGGCCCGGGACGGCGCGGGCCGCCCGCCCCCTGGCTTCGTGAGGTGCCATCCGTTGCCACTGCCGGATCCACCGCCTTGTGACGTACGAGCGTGCAGCGCTCTTACGACCATGGCCCGGCGCGGACGCCGGGGCGGCCGGTGCTAGGCCGAACGGGGGACAGGGTGGCGCCCCGGCCGCGCCCTGTCCCAGCGGGGCGTGGGGCCCCGTGACCTCCTGCGACGCCGCCGCAGGGGGGAGCGAGGGGACCGGGAGCGACGGGTGGCGCCTCCGTTGTGCGGACGCCTTCTGGGTGCGGCGGCTGGGTGCTTGCCGGGACCTCGTCGCGCGGCGGTCGCTGCTCGCCCGGAGGGGTCGTCCGAGGCCGCTCAGCGTGCGGTGGCCGTGACCCTCTCGCTCTCGATCCGCTTGGCGAGCGCGTCCTCGCCGAGCCGCTCGAGATGCCGGCACAGCACCACCGAGCCCCCGGAGGCCAAGGGTGCGTACAGCCCGGCGCTCAGCCCTTCCCATGTGTCGTACGCCAGTCCGGACAGCAGACGTGAGCCCGGGCCTGTCAGACCCAGGGACGGTGCGTCGGCGCGGGCCAGCTCCGTCACCTCCGCGCCCGTGTACTCCGCTCCCGCGACGATCAGCGCCGGCTCCTCCGGGTCGACCGGCGCGTAGGGCTGGAAGCGGTCGCCCTGGCTCGGCACTTCGACCGCGTAGTCGACGAAGCCCTGCGGGGTCTGCGGGAAGCGGCCACCGAGGGGGCGCAGGGCCAGGGCGACGCGCTCCCCGGAGCAGGCGCGCGCCGCGTCCAGCGTGTCGGGTCCGCTCACCACGAGGTCGGCGGCGCCGGCGTCACCGCCCACGTCCGCGACGACGCCCACGGATGCGCACGCGAGCAGCCACACCGCCGTCTGCCAGTGCGCGGGCAGCAGCAGGGCGACCCGGTCGCCGGGCTCGGCGGCGAGGTCGCCCTGGAGGAGATTGGCGGTCTTGGACACCCAGTTGGCGAACGTGGCCACGGAGAGCTCGACGCGTTCACCCGTGGCGTCGTCGTAGAAGGTCACCAGGGGGCGCGCGGGGTCCGAGGCGAGTGCGGATCGCAGCAGGTCGGCAGGGGTGCGGTCGGTGGCGTTCACGCGCGCAAGAGTACGCGGGGGCGGTCGTCTTGGGGCTCAGCGGCGGGCGGGTGAACGGACCACCGGTTCGGACCACCTCAGCCGACGATCCGTCAATTCGTTAATAGACATTGTATGTCGTTAATGGACATGTATGTATGGCTATGCCCAAGATCGGGGGCATGCGCGGATACCTTGCTTCCTCCATCGGACTCACATGCTCGGCGGTACTGACTCTCTCCTTCGCCGTCCCGGCCACAGCGGCCGGGCCGGTTGTGCGGGGTCCCTCGGCTGCGGCGCACATGCCGGCCGCGTCGCCCGCCGGACCGCTCACCGGGGCGAGCATCCCCGGCGACACCCAGTCCCTGCCCCTCGTACCCCTCCATCCCAGGCGGGCCGCCGGTGCGCTGCCCGAGGCGGGGCTGGCCCCGCAGACCGTACGGTCCTTCTCGCTGGTCGGCGTCGTCTGGGACGACCCGCAAACCGAACTGCACGGCCTGGTCCAGATCCGCACCCGTGCGAGCGGCACGACCCGTTGGTCGGCCTGGCAGGAACTGGAGACGCACAACCACGGCCACGGCCCCGACCCGGACAGCGCGGAGGGCGCCTCGCACCGGATGCGCGGATCGACCGCGCCGCTGTGGGTCGGCAACTCGGACGGCGTGGAGGTGAGAGTGCGCGCCGAGGCGGACCAGACCGGCGGAACCCGTGCGCCGACCCTCCCCGACGGCCTGCGCGTCGAACTGGTCGACCCCGGCAAGGGGCCGCAGGCGGGCGCCCCCGCGCAGACGCAGGCCGTCGACGGACAGCCGTCGGACGGGGGCGCATCCGCCGAAGTGAGCGGCGCGGGTATCGCCGCGTCCGCCATTGACGCCGCCCTGGCGCCCCCGAATGTTCTCGCGCCCCCGAACGCCGCGGAGATTCCGGCGCTGTCGAAGGAGGCGACGAAGGAAGCGGCCGACGAGCAGAGGGCGGAGGCGGCCGGAACGCTCCCGGAAAGTGCGCAGCCGTACATCGGGCCGCGCCCGCGCATCATCACGCGCAGCGGCTGGGGAGCCGACGAGAGCCTGCGTGAGCCGGGCTTCATCTACACGGCGAGTGTGAAGGTGGCCTTCGTCCACCACTCGGCGTCGGGCAACAACTACACCTGCGCGCAAGCGCCTTCCGTCATCCGCAGCATCTACCGCTACCACGTCGTGAGCAGCGGCTGGCGGGACATCGGGTACAACTTCCTCATCGACAAGTGCGGAAACATCTACGAAGGCCGCGCCGGGGGCGTGGACAAGCCCGTGATGGGCGCTCACACCCTCGGGTTCAACACCAACAGCATGGGGGTCGCCGTCCTCGGCACCTACACCAGCACCCAACCGTCGGCCGCCGCCGTGAACGCCCTCGCCGCGCTCACGGCGTGGAAGGTGGGCCTCTACGGCATGGATCCGCGTGCCAAGACATACCTGCAGTCCGGTGGTGGCAACCTCTACCCGAAGGGCGTCAACGCACAACTCAACGTGGTTTCCGGCCATCGCGACGGGTTCGCCACGGAATGCCCGGGGCAGCTGCTGTACGCCAAACTCGGGTCGATCCGTACCACCGCGGCGCGGTTGCAGGGCCGCTGAGGAAGGGGGCCGTCCCACGAAGCCGTACCGACCACCCGCACGACATCCACGGTGTTCGGTACGCCTGCGCACGACGGTCCCCACGACGCCGTACGCGTCTTTGAGTACGAAGGTGTACGGGGGGTGTCCCCCGCACGGCCGTCGAAGGACACCCCACTGTCGTCGAAGGCACCTCTAACGGTTCTCATAACGCCCTTAGCGGTCCTCATAACACGGTCTGCATACACTGGCCGGCCGATGGACAGTTCGGCCGGTCCCGGCAGGAAGCAGAGACGACAGGTGACAGAAGCGATCCTCCTGGTCGGCGGTAGAGGCACCCGGCTGCGGCCGCTCACGGTGCACACTCCCAAGCCCATGGTTCCGGCCGCAGGGGTGCCCTTCCTTACGCATCAGCTGGCGCGGGCGAGGGCGGCGGGTGTGGAGCACATCGTGCTCGCCACCTCCTATCTGGCAGAGGTGTTCGAGCCGTACTTCGGTGACGGCTCGGCCCTCGGCCTCCGACTCGAGTACGTCACGGAGGAGGAACCCCTCGGTACGGGCGGCGCCATCAGGAACGTGGCGAGCCGCCTCCACTCGGGACCCGACGAGCCGGTCCTCATCTTCAACGGGGACATCCTCACGGGCCTGGACATCCGCGCCCTGGTCCGCACCCACGAATCGACGGGCGCGGACGTCTCGCTGCACCTCACGAAGGTGACGGACCCGAGGGCCTTCGGCCTGGTGCCCACGGACGAGACGGGCCGGGTGACGGCGTTCCTGGAGAAGCCGCAGACGCCCGAGGAGATCGTCACCGACCAGATCAACGCCGGCGCCTACGTCTTCCGCCGCTCGGTGATCGACACCATCCCGGTGGGGCGCCCGGTCTCGGTGGAACGGGAGACCTTCCCCGGCCTGCTGGCCGCGGGCGCCCATCTGCAGGGCATGGTGGACTCCACGTACTGGCTGGACCTCGGCACCCCGGCGGCGTTCGTGCGCGGTTCGGCGGACCTGGTCCTCGGGCGTGCACCGTCCCCCGCGGTGCCCGGCCGCTGCGGCGACCGGCTGATCCTGCCGACGGCGACGGTCGCCACGGGCGCGAAGCTGACGGGCGGCACGGTGGTCGGTGAGGGCGCCTTCGTCGGGGAGGGTGCCCGGATCTCCGGCAGCACACTGCTCGCCGGCGCGGTCGTGGAACCGGGTGCGGTCATCACCGACTCCCTGATCGGCGCGCGCTCCCGGATCGGCGAACGCTCGGTCGTCTCGGGCGCGGTCATCGGCGACGGCGCGGTGGTCGGCGCGGACAACGAACTCCGTGACGGAGTACGGGTCTGGTGCGACGCGAGGATTCCGGCGGGCGCGGTCCGCTTCTCCTCGGACCAGTAGGTTCCGCACCGCCCGTCCGCAACGCAGGGTGCCCTCCATGGGGGGCACCCGCACTCCTACAACCGCCCGATGTCGCCCCGCCGCATCTTCGGAGCACGCCGGGGCGGCGCGGATCCGCTCAGCAGGATCAGCCGTGCCGCCCGGTGCCGCTGCCCCGCGTACGGCTCGAGCAGCGACAGCATCACCTCGTCGTCCGCATTCCGGTCCCCGGCGAGGGCATAGCCCACGATCCCCGGCAGATGCAGGTCGCCGACGGTCACCGAGTCGGCCGCCCCAAGACTGCGCTGCACGGTCTCCGCGGAGGTCCACGGCCCGATCCCGGGCACCACCTCGAGACGTGCCTGCGCCGCGGCCGCCTCCATCCCCGTGGTCTCCTCCAGCCGTGCGGCCACCCGCACCGCCCGCAGGATCGTCGAGGCCCGTTTGTTGTCGACCCCTGCCCGGTGCCACTCCCAGGACGGAATCAGCGCCCAGGTACGCGGCGCCGGCATCACATGCATCCGGGCCGGCGCGGGTCCCGGCGCCGGCTCCCCGAACTTCCGTACGAGCAGCCGCCATGCCCGGTACGCCTCGTCCGTGGTGACCTTCTGTTCCAGGACCGAGGGGATCAGCGACTCCATGACGAGGCCGGTCCGTGTCAGCCGCAGCCCCGGCCGCCGCTTCCACGTGAGCGCCACCAGCCGGTGCCGCGGTGCGAACGCGGCGGGATCGTCCAGCGCGCCCAGCATCTCGGGCAGTTGATGCAGCAGCCACTCGGCCCCGGGTCCCCAGGCCTCCGCCTCGGCCACCCCGCTCCGCAGCGCGACCCGCAGGGTGCCCGGCCCCGTCGGCGTTCGGCTGGCCCGCCACACCGAGCCGTCCGGTGTCGTCCGGAACGTGGGATCGCCGGGACCGCGTCGCAGCGGCCCGAGCACCAGCCCGAGGTCCAGCGGCCACGGCAGGGCCCAGGAGCGCCTCCGCCCCGGGGCCATGGCCGGCCGCGGCACACCCCCGGGCACGACGACATCCCCACCGCGCACGGTCGTGGAGGTGGGGCGGAGAGGGAAACGTCCGGCCACGGTTGATGTCCTGGTGATTCTGGGGCTGTGCCATATGAGGGTAGGCGTGCCGGGGCCGTGCCGGGGTGGTTCTGCGCGTTTCCGGGCGCCGGGGTCCGGCTCAGCGCACTTCGATGAACGCCTCCGCATCCCGCACGGCACGCGGCTTGGGTTCCTCTGCCGGGTGACCCACCGCGACGGCGCCCATCGGCTCCCAGTTCTGAGGCAGCCCGAGCACCTCGCGCACGACGTCCCGGCAGAACATGGTCGACGACACCCATGCGGAGCCCAGTCGCTCCCCGGCGAGCGCGACGAGCAGGTTCTGCACGCCGGCCCCCGTGGCGACCACGAACATCTCCCGTTCGGCCGCGTCCCGCCGTGCGTCGCCGTAGGTGTGGGACCCGTCCATGACCATGCAGGGCACGACGAGGTACGGCGCGTTGCGCAGCACGTCCCCGCGCCGGATCCGCTTCGCGATGGACTCCTCGGTCTTCGCGTCCCGCCGCAGATCGGCGATCCACGCGTCCCGCATGGCGTCCAGCAGTCGCGTCCGCGATGCAGCGGACTCCAGGAGCACGAACCGCCACGGCGTCGTGTGGTGCGGCGCCGGCGCCGTCACCGCGGCGGCCACGGCGCGTCGTACGGCACCGGGGTCGACGGGCTCGTCGGTGAAGGCCCGCACCGTACGCCGCTGGGTCACCGCCTCCCGTACCGCCTCGGAGGTGCCCAGCCGGAACATGTCGTCGCGTGCGTCGCGCACCATCGCGCGTGCTCCCTCGCCGTCGTCCTGTGAGACCACGTGCGGCAGCCCGCGCACCACGGCGACGGGCAGCCCCGCTGCCTTCCCCTTGACCAGGTCGCCGGCCGCGGCCAGTTCGTCCGCGGTGGCGACGACGGTCGCGCTCAGCGGATTGCCGTGCGCGTCCGTGCCGCCGCGCAGGTCGTCCAGGACCCGTACGCCCGCGGCGCCGACGGCCACATCGGTCAGCCCGGTGCGCCAGGGTCTGCCGAAGGTGTCCGTCACGATGACGCCCACCTCGACCCCCAGCGTGTCCCGCAGTCCCTCCCGGATGAGCCGCGCGGAGGCGTCGGGGTCCTCGGGCAGCAACAGCACCGTCCCCGTCGGGGTGTTGGAGGCGTCGACGCCGGCGGCGGCCATGATGAGCCCCTGCCGGTTCTCCACGATCCTGAGCGGTCCGCGCCGGGCCACGACCCGTACGGTCTCGGCGTCGATGGCGGCCTCGCGGTCGTCCGCCCGGACGATGCGTCCCTCCGCCTTGGACACGATCTTCGAGGTGACGAGCAGGACGTCCCCGTCGACGAGCCCGGGCTCGGTGGCCGCGATCAGCTTGGCCAGGTCGTCACCGGAGCGGACCTCGGGGAGTCCGGCCAGGGCCCAGACCCGGTAGCCGGCTGTCTCGGTCACGACGTCCGCACCTCCTCGGCGAGCGCCAGCGCCTCCTGGGCCATCCGGGCCGTCGCCTCCAGGTCCGTCATCATCAACGGCACCGCGCGGCAGCGGATGCCCGCGGCTTCCACGCGCTCCACGGCGGACGCGTCCACCGTGTCCACGAGCCAGCCGTCCAGCAGCCCCGAGCCGTAGTGCTCGGCGACCGCCGCTGCCGTCGATTCGACGCCGACCGCCGCGAGCACCTTGTCCGCCATCCCGCGCACGGGCGCGTCACCGATGATGGGGGAGAGGCCCACCACGGGGACCCCGGCGTCCGCGATCGCCTCGCGTATGCCGGGCACGGCGAGGATCGTGCCGACCGAGACGACGGGATTGGACGGGGGGAAGAGGACGACGTCCGCTTCGGCGATGGCCTCCAGGACACCCGGCGCCGGCTTGGCCTGGTCGGCGCCGACGGGCACGACCGCCTCGGCCGGGACGGAGGCCCGCAGCCGCACCCAGTACTCCTGGAAGTGGATCACCTTGCGCTCGCCGGCCCCTGCGCCGGAGTCACTGTCGGGCAGGGTGACGGCGACATGGGTCTCGACCCGGTCGTCCGACATGGGGATGAGCCGGACCCCCGGCTTCCAGCGGTCGCACAACGCCTCCGTGACCGCACTGAGCGGATAGCCCGCGCCCAGCATCTGCGTCCGCACGATGTGCGTGGCGAAGTCGCGGTCACCGAGCCCGAACCACTCCGGTCCGACGCCGTACGCCGCGAGTTCCTCCTTGAGGTGGAAGGTCTCGTCGGCCCGGCCCCAGCCCTGTTCCTCGTTGATGCCGCCGCCGAGCGTGTACATCACCGTGTCGAGGTCCGGGCAGACCTTCAGCCCGAAGAGGTGGATGTCGTCGCCGGTGTTGCCGATGACCGTGACGTCCGCGTCTGGCACGGCCCGCTTGAGACCGCGCAGAAACCGGGCACCGCCGATGCCGCCTGCCAGAACCACAATGCGCATTGAAACAGTGTGTCAGCCGCCAGGCCCACTCGTTGAGGGGTGGTGGCCGGTGACGAGGGGGACGGTCCTGTCGGAGGCTACGACACCGTGCGACCCGGCTTGTGGACGGCCCGCCGGCTGTCCGCGGCGCCCCCGCCGGTACCGGCCCGTGCCGTCCGGCAGTGCGCCGTCGACTCAGCGGCTGACGGTGTCGACGGCGCTCCGGTCGGCGGCGCACGCCTCGACGGGGGTTCCTTCGGCCGTGCCCGGCTGGGACTGCGGGAGCATGGCCATCTCGGTCAGACCCGGGAAGTAGACGTGCAGGCTGACGGCCGGCTCCAGCGTGTCGTTCACCACTTCGTGCACATACCCGGGCGCGAAAACCCGTTGCGCACCGGCCTCCAGCGCGCGGGTGCCGCGCTCCGTGCGCTCGGTGAGCGCGCCTTCCAGGACGGTCAGCACGCCGGACGAGCGCCCGTGGTCGTGCAGTCCGCTGCCCTGCCCGGGCACCCAGGACAGCAGCCACACCTCGTAGCCGGGTCCGGTGCGCAGCCGGTGGTACCAGCGGGACGTCGCGTCGTACTGAACCAGGTGCGCCCACTGGGAGCGGTCGGCGGCGACGGAGCGGGCGAGGCCGGCGAACTCGGCCACGGTGGCCGGGTGCTCGCGCGGCGGCTGGAGCAGGTGCGGCACTTCGAGGATGTCGCCGGCGATCTGGAGGTCGCTGTCGCTGTTCATGGGTGCGGAGTTCCTCGGCGGGAGGGAGCGGGGGGCTGGGTGTCGCGTGTCGTCCGCCCGGATCACGGGCGTGGCGCGGGCCCTGGTACGGGCTGAGGGACAGCAGCCGAGTCGCGTGGACTCAGGAGCGGCCGGAGCGGCGGAAGGCTCAACAGCCGGAACAGCAACAGCGAGCACGGGCAGCACCGAGGGACCCGGCGGTGCGGGTCTGGGTGAGTGCCGAGTTCGCGAGCATGCCCACAAGGACATCGGTTCACATCCCACCTGTCAACTTGAGGCCTGGAATGTGGGATCTGTTTCACCTCATCCGGTTCATCTGACAGGCGAAAGGTTTGTGCAGGGCGAGTCGCGGACACATGGAGCGCACCGCCCGGCGCACGAACGTCGTTGCGATCTCGTGATCCGACTGTGATCAGGTTCGCTCCGCCGTACGTATCGGAACGAGATCGAACTGATGGGCGTCCTTCTCTGTGAGGGGTGGGGGGCTCGCGTACACCCCTCTCGAGTGACATGGTTTATGCCGATTTGCACACTTTCCGCATAGCCTTGGTTCCGCAGAGTGAATAAGGGGCCCAATAGCAGATCTCGGCTTGACTGGCCCGGATCGGCACACTTGTAATTTCACTCGTGTCGTTCAGCCGAAATCGGTAACGGCTACATCACGGGGACGCGAAAGACTGACGAGGGGCGCACATGACCGAGCTGGTGCAGCAACTGCTGGTCGACGACGCGGACGAGGAACTCGGCTGGCAGGAGCGCGCGCTGTGCGCCCAGACCGACCCGGAGTCCTTTTTTCCCGAGAAGGGCGGCTCCACCCGTGAGGCCAAGAAGGTCTGCCTCGCCTGCGAGGTCCGCTCCGAGTGCCTTGAGTACGCACTCGCCAACGACGAACGGTTCGGTATCTGGGGCGGCCTGTCCGAGCGTGAGCGCCGCCGCCTCAAGAAGGCCGCCGTCTGAGTCCGCCGAGCGGCGGGAGCCGTCGAGGACCTCGCAGGACAGCTGCGCGTGCGTCGCGGCCGGACCCTTGGGCCAGAGATGAAATGGCGCACACCGATACGTAAAGAACGGCCCGTCGCAGATGGGTTGTCCACAGGCGGCGGGCCGTGATCTTGTCCAGCCGTTAGTGTGGGCCTCCGTCCGAGACGTCCCGCTGCCCCCAGGGGCACAGGCGTCCACCGCAGTCCAGCGAACCGGGGCCCGTACCTCGATGTCCGTGTACAGCCATACGACGGTCCAACACGACGCCGCCACGTCGCCGTTCGACCCGACCCGCCCGCCCGAGTTTCCGCGTCACGTGGTCACCGCGGTGCTCGTCTCCCATGACGGAGCACGCTGGCTGCCCCACGCGCTCGCCGGGCTGCTCGGCCAGGAGCGGCCCGTGCAGAACGCGGTCGCAGCCGACACCGGCAGCGCGGACGACTCCGCCCAGCAGCTCACCGACGCTCTCGGCGCCGACCGTGTACTGCACCTCGCCCGTCGTACCGGTTTCGGCCAGGCCGTCGAGGAGGCGAACCGCAGCGCGGCCGTACTGACCCCGGACGACCTGACCTACCTCAAGCGCCCCAGCGGCTGGGACCCCGTCACTCGCACCTGGCGGGACGAGGCGTACGACATGCCGGAGCTGCCGTACGGCGAGCCCGTGGAGTGGCTGTGGCTCCTGCACGACGACTGCGCCCCGGAACCCGGCGCCTTGGCCCAGCTGCTGCAGGTCGTGGAGAACGAGCTGGAGCTGGGCCGCGACGACCTGGCCGTCGTCGGCCCCAAGCTCCGCGGCTGGTACGACCGCCGGCAGCTCCTCGAGGTCGGCGTCACCATCGCCAACTCCGGCCGCCGCTGGACCGGCCTTGACCGCCGCGAACAGGACCAGGGCCAGCACGACCACATCCGTACGGTGCTGTCCGTGTCCACGGCCGGCATGCTCATCCGGCGCGACGTCTTCGAGGAGCTCGGCGGATTCGACCGTCACCTGCCCCTCATGCGTGACGACGTCGACCTGTGCTGGCGCGCCCATTCCGCGGGATACCGCGTCCTGGTCGCCCCCGATGCGGTGGTACGGCACGCCGAGGCGGCCTCCCGCGAGCGTCGCACCGTCGACTGCGTGAGCCGTACCGCGGCCTCCCCGCACAAGGTCGACAAGGCGGGTGCCGTCTACACCCTGCTGGTCAACGCCCGCTCGGCACAGCTTCCCTGGGTCCTTCTCCGCCTGGTGCTCGGCACCCTCCTGCGCACGTTGGCCTACCTCGTCGGAAAGGTGCCCCGACAGGCCGTCGACGAGATCCGCGGCCTGCTCGGGACCCTGCTCAGGCCCGAACGGATTTTCGCCGCGCGGCGCAGGCGCGGCCGGCCGCAGATCGACAAGGACGAGCTGCGCCCGCTCTTCCCGCCGCGCGGGGCGACCGTCCGGGCCACCGTCGAACAGATCGCGAGCAACGTGGTGGGCCGCTCCGACCCCGAGGTCTCCTCGGCCGGCCGGCACGGCGGCGGCATCGAATCCGGACCCGGCGGCGACGACGCCGACTTCCTGCAGGTCGAACAGTTCGCCCGGCTCAAGCGCATCGCCCGCAAGCCGGGGCCGGTGCTCTTCGCCGTCCTGCTGCTGTTCTCGCTCGTCGCCTGCCGCGCCCTGCTCGGCGGCGGCGCGCTCGCGGGCGGTGCGATGCTGCCCGCGCCCCCGGACTCCTCCGACCTGTGGTCCCGGTATCTCGACGCCTGGCACCCGGTGGGTGCGGGCGGCACGCAGTCCGCGCCGCCCTATCTCGCGCTCGTGGCCATGCTCGCGAGCATCCTCTTCGGCTCCACCGGGCTGGCGGTCACGGTCCTGCTCGTCTGCTCGGTGCCGCTGGCCGGCTTCACCGCGTACTTCGCCTCACGCCCGCTCGTCGAGTCGCGGCTGGTACGTGCGTGGGCGTCCGTCGCCTACGCCTTCCTGCCCGCCATCACGGGTGCCCTCGCCGGCGGCCGCATCGGCACGGCGGTCCTCGCGATCCTGCTGCCGCTCATCGCACGCGCGGGGATCGCGGCCGGCGGGCTCGCCCGTGCCTCCCGCGCCCGCGGCAGCTGGCGAGCCACCTGGGCGTACGCCCTGCTGCTGACCGTCACCACCGCGTTCACGCCCATCGTGTGGCCGATCGCCCTGGTCCTCGGTCTCCTGCTGCTCGCCCTGCGCAGGCACGACCTCGTCGCCCGCGGCCTCCGCCTCCTCGTGCAGCTGGGCACCCCGCTGCTGATCCTCGCCCCCTGGTCGCTGTCGCTGCTGCCCTTCGGCTTCTTCAAGGAGGCCGGTCTCGCCTACGGCGCGAGCGCGGCCTCCGCGTCCGACCTGCTCGGCGCCAGCCCCGGTGGTCCCGGCACCGTCAGCGGACTGATGCTCGTCGGTGTCGTCCTCGCCGCGCTGGCCGCCCTGATGCGCGGCGAGCGTCAGGGAGCCATCTGGACGGCGTGGGCGGTCGCCCTGACGGCGCTGGTCTTCGCGGTGCTGTCCAACGGCTCCACATGGGCCGGGCCCGCGACCCTCGTCTACGGCCTCGCACTTCTGGCGGCCGCCTCCATCGGCGCGGAAGGCGCGAAGGAGCGGGTGGCCGAGCAGAGCTTCGGCTGGCGCCAGCCGGTCGCCGCGCTCATCGCGTTCGCCTCCGTGGCCGGTCCCCTGCTGATCGCCGCCGGGTGGATGATCCGCGGCGCCGACGGGCCCCTGGAGCGGCGCGACCCCGTGCAGGTGCCGGCATTCGTCGCCGAGGAGGGCGGCACCAGCGACCAGGCCCGCACGCTGGTCCTGGACAGCCAGTCCAGCGCGCGCGTGGGCTACACCCTCGTCCGCGGCTCCGGCGCCCGCCTCGGCGACGGCGAACTCGCCGCGGAGGACGGTGAGAACCAGATGCTCGACAAGGTCGTGGCCAACCTCGTCGCGGGGTCCGGCGCCGACCAGGCGGACGAACTCGGCGGCTTCGCCGTGCGGTACGTCCTCGTCCGCAGGGGCGCGCCGCGTGAGATCAGCCGCGTCCTCGATGCCACGCCCGGCCTGAGCCGGCTCAGCCAGCAGGACGGCAGCGCCCTGTGGCGGGTGGACCGGCAGGTCTCCCGCGCCGCGATCGTCGCGGGCTCCGCCACACCCCAGTCCATCGCCTCCGGACCTGTCGAGATCCACACCAAGATCCCGTCCGGCCCGGGCGGCCGTGTACTGCGGCTCGCCGACACCGCCAGTGCGGGCTGGACCGCGACCCTGGACGGCAGGCCGCTCGTCCGCACCACGGTCGACGACTGGGCCCAGGGCTTCCAACTGCCGACTTCCGGCGGCACGTTGGACGTCACCTACGACACGCCGATCACCCACACAGGCTGGCTGTGGGCGCAGGGCTCGCTCGCCGTCGTCCTCGTGGTCCTCGCCCTGCCCGGCCGCCGCCGGGACGTCGACGACGACCTCCCCGAGGAGCGTTCCGTGCCCGCGCAGGAGACCTCGGGCGAGGGCCGCCGGGCCCGCCGGCTGCGGGCCCAGGCCGAGGCGGAGGAGGCCGACCAGGACACCGACGCCCCGCCGCCCCCGGCCGAGGAGTCTCCGGCCGACATCCCGCAGCAGCCGGCGTACGGCGAGTGGGACACGGCGGGCCAGACAGGCGGCGAGTACGACACGTACGGCGGCGAGCAATACCCGGACTACCAGCAGCAGTACGCGCAGAGCGGCTACGAGTACGGGCAGCAGCAGTACCCGGCCGACCCCTATCAGGGCGCCCAGTACGACCCGTATGCCTACGGCACCACGGCACCGTACGACCCGACGTACGACCAGGGCTACGGCACGCCGTACGACCCGGCGCACGGCACCGACAGTGAGCGCCCCGACGGGAGCCAGCAGTGAACCGCACGACCCTGTCCCTGATCGTCGGCACGGCCGCGCTCGCCGCCGTCACCGGATTCGCGGCGCTCACCGCACCGGCCGCGTCCAGTGGCGGCACCGCCAAGGCGGCGGCCCGGCTGCCGGTGGAGCAGACCCGGCTGCTGTGCCCGGAGCCGAGCACCTCCGACATAGCCGACACCACGTACACGTCCTTCACGCCCGTCTCGCCCGGCACGAGCAGCGGCGGCAAGGCCGAACTCACCGCGGCGGGCGCGCAGTCCGCGGCCGGCTCGGACTCCTCCGGAAGCGGAAAGTCCGCCAAGAACAAGAAGCAGCCGGACGCTCCCAAGGTGACCCCCAAGGAGCCGGGCACCCCCGTCACCGGGACCGCCTCCGGCAGCGACACGCCTGCCCTGCTCGGTACTGCCACCGGCCGTCTCGCGCCCGGCTGGACGGTCCAGGAGACGACACAGGTCGACGCGGGCACCGGCCGGGGGCTGCTCGGCACCGGCTGCAGCGCCCCGGACACGGAGTTCTGGTTCCCGGGCGCAAGCACCGCCGGGTCCCGCACCGACTATGTGCACCTGACCAACCCCGACGACTCCGCCGCGGTCGTCGACATCGAGCTGTACGGCAAGGACGGCAACCTCAAGTCGACGGTCGGCGAGGGCATCACGGTCCAGCCGCACTCCAGCGAGCCGGTCCTGCTGTCCACGCTCAGCAGTGCCCAGGAGAGCGACCTCACGGTCCACGTCGGCGTCCGAAGCGGCCGGGTCGCCGCCGCCGTGCAGGCCCTCGACGACAAGCTGGGCGGCGACTGGCTGGCCGCCTCCACCGACCCCGCGGGCTCCCTGGTGATGCCCGGCATCCCCAAGGACGCCACGGACGTACGACTGATCGCCTTCGTACCCGGCGACGCCGACGCCGACCTGAAGGTGCGCCTGGCCTCGCCCTCCGGTGAGATCACCCCGGCCGGGAACGAGACGCTGCATGTGAAGGGCGGCATGACCACCGCCGTCGACCTCGGCGACGTCACCCGCGGGGAGGCGGGCTCCCTGGTGCTGACGCCCAGCGACTCCCCGGTCCCCGTGGTCGCCGCGCTGCGCGTGCTGCGGGGCAAGGGCGACAAGCAGGAGTCGGCGTTCATCCCGGCCACCGCGCCGGTCGGCACGCGCGCCTCGGTGGCCGGCAACTTCGGCAAGGACTCGACGCTCGCGCTGAGCGCCCCGGGCGGCGCGGCCACGGTCAAGGTCACCGCGTCCGCGGGCAGCGAAGGCGGGACCGCCGTCACGAAGCAGTACACGATCAAGGGCGGTACGACACAGGACGTGCACGCGCCCGTGCCGAGCGGTCTCAAGGGCTCGTACGCGCTCACCGTGGAGCCGGTCTCCGGAGGACCCGTCTACGCCGCCCGCACCCTGCAGACGACCGTCGAGGGCGTACCGGCGTTCACGGTGCAGACCCTCCCGGACGACCGTGGGACGGTCGCGGTGCCCCAGGCGGACCAGGATCTGTCGGTGCTGCTGAAGAAGTGACGGACGGGGCCGTCACCTCCCCCGGTCCGGGCCGCGGGGTGGTGCGGCCCTGCCGGTCAGTCCTCGCCGTAGCGCGGGTCCACCGTCTCCGGGGTCAGCCCGAGCAGCTCCGCCACCTGCTCCACGACCACCTCGTGGACGAGGGCCGCGCGCTCGTCGCGGCTCTTCGTCCGGATCTCGACCGGCCGGCGGTAGACGACCACTCGTGCCCGGCGGCCCTCGCGGGCCTCGATCGTGGCACCGAGGGGTACCGCCTCGTCGATCCAGACGTCTCCGGCGCCGTCCAGGCGCGGCACTTCCAGGACCAGGAAATCGATGTCGGCGAGCTGCGGCCAGCGTCGCTCCAGACGCTCCACGGAGTCCTGCACCAGGTCCGCGAACACCTCGGCCCGGCTCGCGGCGAGCGGCACCTGGGGCGGCGCGACGGGGCCACGCATGCCTCTGCCATGGCGGTCACGGCGACGGGGCCCGGGCGCGGTGGCGCGGGGCGTTACAGGGTTGTCCATCACTGACGAAGAGTAGTCCCCGCGGGGTCCCCTCGCCCCGCCCCCACACGGCCGCGCACCCCCTCTGTCGCCTCCTTGTTCGACCGCCCTGCAGTGGCGGGCTCCGTGGAGCTGCGCCGGTGCCGGGGCGCCGATGTCGCAGGATGACCATTCCGGCCAAGGTTGGGCTCGATTCCATATACCCCCGAGACCGCCGCCCTCATGAGAATTGACGGCGTTTGTACCGAGTGCTGACCGGTTCCAGGGGTGTCCGGTTCTCTCGTACCGGCTGTCCGTGCAGGTCAGCCTGTCGGGCCGGAAGGGGTGTGTGGGGTGTCTCACAGCACGACACGGTGGAGTGACCTGGGGAAGAGTCGTCGCGGCCCGCTCAAGAGTGCGGTACCGTCCAACGTCGTGAGCCCTGTACGTCGCTGTTCGCGCACCGCTTGCGGCCGACCTGCCGTCGCGACGCTGACGTACGTCTACGCCGACTCGACCGCGGTCCTCGGCCCGCTCGCCACCTACGCCGAACCCCACTGCTACGACCTGTGCGCCGAGCACTCCGAGCGCCTGACCGCGCCGCGCGGCTGGGAGGTCGTCCGGCTGCTGGACGGCTCGGCACCCGCGCGCCCCAGCGGTGACGACCTCGAGGCGCTCGCCAACGCGGTGCGTGAGGCGGCCCGTCCGCAGCAGCGCGCCGCCGGGGCCGGCGGCGGCTACGGCCGCACGGCGGACCCGATGGAGGTCGCCCGCCGCGGCCATCTCCGGGTGCTGCGTTCACCGGACAACTGACCGCCGGTCGACCGGCCTTGAGGCCCGGGTCCCGCCTCGGCGTCCCGGCCCGCCGTCAACAGCCGCCGCAGCTCACTCCTTCGAACGATTTCTCGGCTCATCTGGCCCAAGAGCGGGCTTCGTCGGCCCGCGCGGCATCCCGCCCTCGCGAAGGTGCCATCGACTTCCGGACGCGTCCGTACCCCGGCGTGCGCTCCTCGGCGCCCGGCCGGCCGGGCACGCCGGTTCTCAGCCCCGTGCGGCCCCGGCTTCCGGGCCCCGTGAGCAGGGGCTTCCGGGCCAGCGCACCGGTGTTCCGGTCGAGCCCCGGTATGAACTCCGTGGGAACTGTCCACGCTGGGCCCCGGGGCGCGTCCAGGTGTCGGAGCAGGCAGGTAGTTTGTGCTCATCATTGAGACTCCAGGAGGGTTTGGCCGTGTCAGCTGATCTGTCGCAGATCGTGAAGGCGTACGACGTACGCGGGGTCGTCCCGGACCAGTGGGACGAATCGCTCGCGGAGCTCTTCGGAGCGGCCTTCGCGCAGACGACCGGCGCGGACGCGATCGTCGTCGGCCATGACATGCGGCCCTCCTCCCCTGGCCTCTCGCGTGCCTTCGCGCGCGGGGCGGCGGCACGTGGCGTCGACGTCACGGAGATCGGCCTGTGCTCGACGGATCAGCTGTACTACGCGTCGGGCGCGTTCGACCTGCCGGGCGCGATGTTCACCGCGTCACACAACCCGGCCCAGTACAACGGCATCAAGATGTGCCGCGCGGGTGCCGCCCCGGTCGGCCAGGACACCGGTCTCGCCGAGATCCGTGAGCTGGTCGAGCAGTGGCTGGACCCGGGCGCGCCGGAGCCGGTGGAGACGCCAGGGACGATCACCCGGCGGGACACGCTGGAGGACTACGCGGCGTACCTGCGCTCCCTGGTCGACCTGACCTCCATCCGCCGCCTGAAGGTCGTCGTCGACGCGGGCAACGGCATGGGCGGCCACACCGTGCCGACCGTCTTCGCCGGGCTGCCGATCGACCTTGTCCCGATGTACTTCGAGCTGGACGGCACCTTCCCCAACCACGAGGCCAACCCGCTCGACCCGGCGAACATCGTCGACCTGCAGGAGCGGGTGCGCCAGGAGCAGGCGGACATCGGCATCGCCTTCGACGGAGACGCCGACCGCTGCTTCGTCGTCGACGAGCACGGCGACCCGGTCTCGCCGTCCGCCATCACGGCACTGGTCGCTGCCCGCGAGCTCGGCAAGCACGGCGGCAAGGGCATGATCATCCACAACCTGATCACCTCGTGGTCCGTACCCGAGGTCGTACGGGAGCACGGCGGCACGCCGGTGCGCACGCGCGTGGGCCACTCCTTCATCAAGGCCGAGATGGCGCGCACCGGCGCGATCTTCGGCGGGGAGCACTCCGCGCACTACTACTTCAAGGACTTCTGGAACGCCGACACCGGCATGCTGGCCGCCCTCCACGTCCTCGCGGCCCTCGGCGGCCAGAACGGGCCGCTGTCGCGACTCGTCGCCGAATTCGACCGCTATGTGGGCTCCGGCGAGATCAACTCCACGGTCGACGACCAGAAGGCCCGCATCGCCGCGGTCAAGGCGGCGTACGAGGGCTTCGAGACCGACGAGCTGGACGGCCTGACCGTCTCGTCCGCCGACTGGTGGTTCAACGTCCGCCCCTCCAACACGGAACCGCTGCTCAGGCTGAACGCGGAGGCGAAGGACGAGGCGGCCATGGCGAAGATCCGGGACGAGGTCCTGGCCATCATCCGGGACTGACCCACCCCCTCGCCGACATCCCCCTCCCGCCTGGGGAGGGGGACGAGAACTTGATCAACTCCCGCACGTCGGCCCTCACAGCGGTAATCTGACCAGGCCAAGCGCATCCGCCCGAAGGGACCTTTCATGCCGCTCGAAGCCGGCCTCCTGGAGATTCTCGCCTGCCCGGCGTGCCACGCCCCCCTCAAGGAGGCGGAGAGCGAGCTGGTCTGCACCGGTCAGGACTGCGGCCTCGCCTACCCCGTCCGGGACGGCATCCCGGTCCTGCTCGTGGATGAGGCCCGCCGCCCCGCGTAACGGCCCGGCGATCGGAGACTGCCGCCCATGCTCGACGAATCGCTGCTCGACGACCCCGAGGCGCTCGCGCGCGCCGACCGCCGTGCGCTGCTGCGTGGCGCCGCCGAGGCAGGCGCCAGGGTCCGCTCCGCCGTGCGGCACGCCGCCGAGGCCGGGGTCAACGAGCTGAAACCCGACGGACGCCCCCGCGCCGTCCTCATGGCGGGCCCCGGCACCGCCTCCGTGGGCGTCGCCGAACTGCTCGGCACACTCGCCGGTGCCGCCTGCCCGGTCACCCGCATCCATCCGACCGGTGTCGCACCGGCCGCGGGGGCCCTGCGCTGGGAGCTGCCCGGCTGGGCGGGCCCCGTGGACCTGCTGCTGATCGCCACCCCCGACGGCTCCGAACCAGGGCTGTCGATCCTGGTCGAGCAGGCCTACCGCCGCGGCTGCACCGTCGTGGCCGTGGCCCCTGCCCGCTCCCCGATCACGGACGCGGTGGTCGGCGCCCACGGCTTGTTCGTCCCCATGGCGACCGCCCCCTACGAGCAGGACGAACCCCTCACCGCGTCCGCCCCCGGCGTCCTGTGGGCCTTGCTCACCCCGCTGCTCGCCCTCCTGGACCGCACCGGGCTGCTCTCCGCCCCGTCCGACGTCCTGGAGAAGGTCGCGAGCCGTCTCGACCAGGTCGCCGAACGCTGCGGCCCGGCCATCGCCACCTACAGCAACCCCGCCAAGACCCTCGCCGCCGAGCTGGCCGAGTCCCTTCCCGTGATCTGGACCGAGGGCGTCTCCGCCGAGCCGGCCGGCCGCCGGTTCGCCGCCGCGCTCGCCGAGCTGGCCGGCCGCCCCGCGCTCACCGCGCAGCTGCCCGAGGCGCTCGCCTCCCACAGTGTTCTGCTCTCCGGGCCTCTCGCCGCCGGCGCCGACCCCGACGACTTCTTCCGCGACCGGGTCGAGGAGGCACAGGCCCTCCACGCACGCGTGGTGCTTCTGCGCGACCGCCCGATCGGTGGTCTGAGCGCGGCCCCAGCCGCCCGCGATCTGGCTCTCAGCCACGACACGGCGATCAGCGAACTCGAACCGGAGGACGGCGACGAACTGGAGACCCTCGCGGAGCTGATCGCCATCACAGATTTCGCCGCTGTTTACGTGGCGCTCGCTTCGGGGGCCTGACCTTGGCTCGCAGCATCTGACAGCACGCACCCGCCGACGCCCGACGGCGCCGGCCGCAGCGTACGTATTGGAGAAAGACACCCACCGCATGGATCGCCTCGAGAACACCGTCCGCCCCTACGCCTGGGGCTCGACCACCGCCATCCCCGCGCTCCTCGGCGAGGAGCCGACCGGTGAGCCGCAGGCGGAGATGTGGTTGGGCGCCCACCCGGGCGCACCCTCGCGCACCCCGCGCGGCCCGCTCAACGAGGTGATCGACAAGGCGCCGGAAGTGGAACTGGGCGAGCGGACGGTCGCCAAGTTCGGGCCCCGGCTGCCCTTCCTGCTGAAGATCCTCGCCGCCGGCGCCCCCCTCTCCCTCCAGGTGCACCCCAACCTGGAACAGGCGAAGGAGGGCTACGCGGACGAGGAACGCCGCGGCATCCCGGTCGACGCGCCCCACCGCAACTACAAGGACGCCAACCACAAGCCGGAACTGATCTGCGCCCTCACCGAGTTCGACGGCCTGTGCGGCTTCCGTACGCCCGATGACGCCGCCGAACTGCTCGCCGGCCTCGAGGTCGACTCCCTCAAGCCGTACGTCGACCTGCTGCGCGCCCACCCGGAGGAGGCCGCCCTGCGCGAGGTCCTCACCGCAGTCCTGAGCGCCGACCCCGACGACATGGCCCACACGGTCGGCGAGGCCGCGGCCGCCTGCGCCCGCCTGGGCGGCGCCTACGCCCCGTACGCCGGCATCGCCCATCACTACCCCGGCGACCCGGGCGTGATCGCGGCCATGCTGCTCAACTACGTCCAGCTGCAGCCCGGCGAGGCTCTCTTCCTGGGCGCGGGCGTCCCGCACGCCTATCTGAACGGCCTCGGCGTCGAGATCATGGCCAACTCCGACAATGTCCTGCGCTGCGGACTGACCCCCAAGCACGTCGACGTCCCCGAGCTGCTCCGGATCGTCCGCTTCGAGGCCGGCGACCCTGGTGTCCTGCGCCCGGAGGCCTCCTCGAACGGCGAGGAGGTCTACGAGACCCCCATCGACGAGTTCCGCCTCTCCCGGTACGTCCTCGCCGAGGGCGCCGCCCCGCGCGACCTCACGCGCGCCACCCCGCAGATCCTGCTGTGCACGGCGGGTTCCGTACGGGCCGGGGAGCACCTGCTGGCAGCCGGCGAGTCAGTCTTCGTGCCGGCGGGCGAGAAGGCCGAGGTGGCCGGGGCCGGCACCGTCTTCCGGGCCACAGTCGTAGCCTGACCCGAACGCCGTACATGGTCATGCTGTCGGTCCGGCGCAACGCCGCCGGACCCGGCTGCAACAATGACCCACCGGCAAAGGACGGGTAAAGCCCTGGACGGAGTGCGCCGGCAGGCGCATCCAGGGCGGGACGCTACGAAGGGACAACGCGAACACATGAGCGCGTCAGGCGGCACCAGGGCGATCGTCGCGGCACTCGGAGCCAATCTCGCGATCGCGGTATCCAAGTTCGTGGCGTTCGCCTTCAGCGGCTCCTCCTCGATGCTCGCCGAGGGCGTCCACTCGCTCGCCGACTCCGGCAACCAGTTCCTGCTGCTGATCGGCGGCAAGCGCGCCCAGCGCGACGCGACCCCGCAGCACCCCTTCGGCTACGGGCGCGAGCGCTTCATCTACGCCTTCCTCGTCTCGATCGTCCTCTTCTCGGTCGGTGGCATGTTCGCCATCTACGAGGGCTTCGAGAAGATCAGCCACCCGCACGAGGTCGAGAACTGGTACTGGCCCGTGGGCGTGCTCGTCTTCGCGATCCTGGCCGAGGGCTTCTCCTTCCGCACGGCCATCAAGGAGTCCAACGGCCTGCGCGGCACGCTGTCCTGGGCGCAGTTCATCCGCCGGGCCAAGGCGCCCGAACTGCCGGTCGTCCTCCTGGAGGACTTCGGCGCCCTCATCGGTCTCGTTCTCGCCCTCGGCGGCGTCGGCCTCGCGCTGCTCACCGGCGACGGCGTCTGGGACGGCATCGGCACCATCTGCATCGGTGTCCTCCTCGTGCTGATCGCCCTCGTTCTCGCCGCCGAGACCAAGTCCCTGCTGCTCGGCGAGGCCGCGGGCCCCGAGGTGGTCAGGAAGATCGAGGCCGCGATCGTCGACGGCGACACGGTGCCCCGCATCATCCACATGCGCACGCTCCACCTCGGCCCCGAGGAACTGCTGGTCGCCGCCAAGATCGCGGTCCGGCACGACGACACGGCCACACAGGTTGCCGCCGCGATCGACGCCGCCGAGGCCCGCGTCCGGGCCGCCGTCCCGATCGCCCGTGTCATCTACCTGGAACCGGACATCTACAGCGAGGCGGAAGCGGCCAAGGGCCCGGACCCCGAGGCGACCCCCGGCGGTCCCGCCCAGGTGCCCGGCCACTGAGCCCGCGGCCGGCCCCCGGATCCCGCGCGGCACAGCCCCGGGCACCGGCCGAAAGCAGTCCGCAGGCAACCGGGCTCCTCCGAGGCGGACTGGGGTACGCGGGGCCGCCCGGTGTAGCTTGGAGGCCGAGCCAGACGTCGCTGCTGATGGCGGTCGGGCGGTCCCACGACGGACCGGCCGAGGGAGAGAGGGCCTCCGACGACTGCGCTGCGCGTACGCGGGCATTCCTGTGTCCTCTTCCGGGCACCCCTGTGTCCGCCGCCGCGCAGACCAGCCGTACCCACCTCGCCCCAACCCCGAGGAGCAGCACGCAATGACGACTGTCGACAACCGACAGGACTTCAAGGTCGCCGACCTCTCGCTGGCCGAATTCGGCCGCAAGGAGATCACCCTCGCCGAGCACGAGATGCCCGGTCTGATGTCGATCCGCAAGGAGTACGCCGAGACGCAGCCGCTGGCCGGCGCCCGCGTCACCGGCTCCCTGCACATGACCGTCCAGACCGCCGTGCTCATCGAGACGCTGGTGGCCCTTGGCGCCCAGGTCCGCTGGGCCTCCTGCAACATCTTCTCCACGCAGGACCACGCGGCCGCCGCCATCGCCGTCGGCCCCGACGGCACCCCCGAAAACCCCCAGGGCATCCCCGTCTTCGCTTGGAAGGGCGAGACCCTGGAGGAGTACTGGTGGTGCACGGAGCAGGCGCTGACCTGGCCGGACAGCCCCACCGGCGGCCCGAACATGATCCTCGACGACGGCGGTGACGCCACCCTCCTCGTCCACAAGGGCGTCGAGTACGAGAAGGACGGCAAGGTCCCGGCCATCGAGACCGCCGAGTCCGACGAGCACCGCGTCATCCTTCAGCTGCTCCACCGCACCCTGGGCGAGAACCCCCAGAAGTGGACCCAGCTGGCGTCCGAGATCCGCGGCGTGACCGAGGAGACCACGACCGGCGTCCACCGCCTGTACGAGATGCAGCGCGACGGCGTCCTCCTGTTCCCGGCGATCAACGTCAACGACGCCGTCACCAAGTCGAAGTTCGACAACAAGTACGGCTGCCGCCACTCCCTGATCGACGGCATCAACCGGGCCACCGACGTCCTCATCGGCGGCAAGACCGCCGTCGTCTGCGGCTACGGCGACGTGGGCAAGGGCTGCGCGGAGTCCCTGCGCGGACAGGGCGCCCGCGTGATCGTCACCGAGATCGACCCGATCTGCGCGCTGCAGGCGGCCATGGACGGCTACCAGGTCACGACCCTCGACGAGGTCATCGACAAGGCCGACATCTTCATCACCACGACCGGCAACAAGGACATCATCATGGCCACGGACATGGCCAAGATGAAGCACCAGGCGATCGTCGGCAACATCGGCCACTTCGACAACGAGATCGACATGGCCGGCCTCGCCAAGGTCCCCGGCATCGTCAAGGACGAGGTCAAGCCGCAGGTCCACACCTGGACCTTCCCCGACGGCAAGAAGATCATCGTCCTCTCCGAGGGCCGTCTGCTGAACCTGGGCAACGCCACCGGTCACCCGTCGTTCGTGATGTCCAACTCCTTCGCGGACCAGACGCTGGCCCAGATCGAGCTGTTCACCAAGCCCGACGCGTACCCGACCGGTGTGTACACGCTGCCCAAGCACCTGGACGAGAAGGTCGCCCGCCTCCACCTGGACGCGCTCGGCGTGAAGCTCACCCAGCTCCGCCCCGAGCAGGCCGCGTACATCGGCGTCGACGTCGAGGGCCCGTACAAGTCCGACCACTACCGCTACTGATCACCTGAGGCACCGGGTCGCGCGTACACCGCAGGCTGTGAGCGTACGCGCGCCCGCCGCTCTCGACGTGGCGAGCGCGTCCGTGCACTGACGCGCACCTCAGAGCAGTTCCGAGGCAGGCCCCCCGCACCCCCGTGCCGGGGGCCTGCCCCGTTCGGCCAGGCCAGGCAGACTGGCCCGACCAGCCCGTCACGACCCAGGACCCCCATGCCCCGCGGCCGATATTCGCTTCATGACCCGCACGACCACACCCCCCTCGGCGAAGAACACTTCCAGTGCGCGCCGGGCCCCTCCGGCTGGCGCTACGTCTCGCAGCTGATCACTCCGTCCGGCGACCAGGCCGGCTCCGTCGATCTGGCCCTCGACGAACTCGGCCGCCCCATCCGCCTGGAACTCCACGCCGGAGGCTGGCAGGTGCGGGGTGCCGCCCTCGACGGCGTCACCTGGGTCCGCACCGACCCCACCGGCACCCATGCCACCGAAGGCAATGTCCGCGCTCACGCCTTCACCGGCACGTCCCCGGCCTTCCTCGTCGCCACCGCCCGGCTGCTGCGCCTCACCCCTTCTTCTTCCTCCGCGACGCGCGTACGCCTCGTCGCCTTCACCGATCCGGTCCTCGCACCCCGCACCGTGGACCAGTCCTGGGCCCTGATCGAAAGAGAAGCACACGCCACTGACAACGCCCCCCTGATCGTGGACGAATACCAGGTCACGGACCTGGACACGGGGGAGCTGCACACCGTCCACATCTCGGGGGACGTGGTGCTCGCGGCACCCGGCATCGAGCTCGAGGACCTCGAGTCACCCCCCTCGGCGTTCTCGTGACAGGCGTTCGCGCTGGACGAGAGATGCCGAGGCGGGTACCACCGGACGGGCCGGCGAGGTCTGTACCGAAGTGACGAGACCGCCGACGGACGCGCACCCACGGGGCCCGGACCCGTCGAGGAGCCGGCCGCGTGCGGCTACGCGGGCGGTACGAACCCGGTGGCAGGCTGATCCGCCGACTCCGCCCGCGGCGTCGCGCCAGTCACCGGCTGCCGGTCCTGCGGGGCTGCGGGTGCCTGTGGCTGAGGCCACGCGTAGGCATACGACTGAGCGGGAGCGGACGTCGCGGCCCGGTCGTCCACGTCGTTCGGGACCGGAGCCCGCCACGGGCTTGCTCCGCCCGCCGCCAGGGGAGCCTTCTGGGGCGCCGGGGCGTACCCGCCCGGCGTGCTGCCCGCTCCAGGGGCCGCCGCTGCGCTCCCGACCTCGCTCCAGCCGCCGAACGCCCGCCGCGCCTCCCGCGCCTGCCGTTCCTGCAACACCGCCGCCAGATACGCGGCCGGGGGAATCCCATACGGCGCCGGCGCCCCCGTGCGCGCTGCGACATCCGAGGCAAGACGTTCCGCCATCGCCTGGCCCACCTGCGGATCCAGCTGCTGCATCCGCGTCAGGTACTGCCGGACAGCCAGCCACAACCCGTCCGGGACCGCCGAGAGGTCCAGCTGGGAGAACCGCCCGGCAAGCCAGGGCGGCGGCGGGGGCACGAAGCCCGAACGTCCTGCGGGCACCCGTTCCCGTACGACCAGCGTGCCCGCGAAGACGTCACCGAGTCGCCGGCCCCGCGCGGACACGAGCGAGGCGATGCACGCCACGATGCCGAAAGTCATCAGGATCTCGATCGCACCGATCGCGCCCCGCACCAACGCGTGCCGGAACCGGATCGGTCCACCGTCGTCCCGGACCACGCGCAGCCCGCAGGCCAGCTTGCCCAGTGAACGGCCGCGACTGAGGGTCTCCACGGCTATGGGTCCGCCGATCAGGACCAGGACGAACGTCGCGATCGACACCGCGACCTGCGCGGCTTCGTCCAGCCCGGACGTGGCGGCCACCAGTGCGATGGTCACGATGAGATATGCCGTCATGGCCACGGCCAGGTCGAGCAACACCGCCAGCGCACGGCTCGGCAGTTTCGCGGGGCGCAGCTCCAGCGCCACCGCCTCGCCCGTCACTAGCTCACTCACGCACGCCGTCCTTCCCCTGGTACTCCCCGAGGTACGCCAGTCTGCCAAGCTGAGGGGCACATCGCGCCGCGGTACGACAAGCTGACACGCAGTACGAGAGGACGAGGAGCAGCCCATCCCATGGACCTCGACGTGTTCGTGTCCACCCATCGCGCCGAGTGGGACCGTCTCGACGCCCTCCTGCGCCGCCGGCGCCGCCTCACCGGAGCCGAGGCGGACGAGCTCGTCGCCCTCTACCAGCGCACCGCCACCCACCTCTCCGGCATCCAGTCCAGCGCACCGGATCCCCAGCTGACAGGTCGGCTCAGTCAACTGGTGGCACGCGCGCGCAGTGCCGTGACAGGCACGCGCCGGGCCTCGTGGCGTGATGTCACACAGTTCCTCGCGTACGGCTTTCCCGCCGCGGTCTACCGTTCGCGCCGCTGGTGGATACCCACAGCTCTGCTCTCAACGGTGATCGCAGCACTCCTGGGGTGGTGGATAGGCACCCACCCGGAGGTCCAGGCCTCCATCGCGGCACCCAGCGAGCTGCGCACCTTGACCCGCCCCGGTGGCGAGTACGAGACGTACTACTCCAGCCATCCCGCCGCCGCGTTCGCCGCCCAGGTGTGGACGAACAACGCCCAGGCCGCCGCGCTGTGCCTGGTCCTCGGCGTCTTCCTGGGCCTCCCCGTCCTCGTGATCCTCTTCGAGAACATGCTGAACCTCGGGGTGGGTGCCGGCCTGATGTCGTCGGCGGGCCGTCTCGACACGTTCCTCGGTCTGGTGCTCCCCCATGGCCTCCTGGAACTGACCGCGGTCTTCGTGGCCGCCGGCACGGGACTGCGACTGGGCTGGACCCTTATCGACCCGGGTCCTCGCACCCGTCGCAGCGCCCTCGCCGAGGAGGGCCGGGCCGCACTCGGGGTGGCGATCGGTCTTGCCCTGGTCCTGTTCGTGTCCGGGGCCATCGAGGGCTTCGTGACACCCTCCGGCCTCCCGACGTGGGCCCGCATAGGTATAGGCGTCGTCGCTGAGCTGGCCTTCCTCACGTACGTGTACGTGCTGGGCGGACGTGCGGTCCGGGCCGGCGACACCGGTGACCTGGGTGCGGGCGAGCGCAGCGCGAGCGTGCCGATGGCGGCGTGAGCCGACCGGCACCCTGTCGGCTCCTGCTCGATGTGCGTTTCCCCGTGTTGGCCTGCTAGTCTCGTCTTCGCCCCACAAGACCCGTTGACACGGGTCGAGCGGGGAGGTAGATTCGAACAGTTGCCTAGAGGTGGACCTACCCACCAGCAACAGTGAGCGTCTAGTCGCTTCCGGAGCGCAGCTTCCGAGAAGCCCCCGTTGAATCAGAAATGGACCGCCGGTCAATCGGCTCCGGAAACTCTGATAAAGTCGGGGTCGCCGGAAAGGGAAACGCGAAAGCGAAAACCTGGAAAGCAACCGAGGAAATCGGGTCGAGAAAAGATCTGATAGAGTCGGAGACACCGAAGGGAAGCGCCCGGAGGAAAGCCCGAGAGGGTGAGTACGAAGGAAGCGTCCGTTCCTTGAGAACTC
>NZ_JBEYXD010000048.1:0-65551 GCF_040644975.1 Streptomyces sp. NPDC046900
AGCGGCGATATGGCACAACTTCCAGACCGGCCAGGCGGTCAGCCGCTCACTGACCGCCTTCGATCACTGAACGTATTTGGACAGACTCGTCTAGGGGGAGGGACGGCCGTCGCGGTGTCGGGCTCCTCGGCTGCGAGGCATCACCGGCGCTGCAACCCGTGGCTCTCAGGGACGACGTCCAAGGCGGACGCTCATCCGCACGCCGCGCACCACCGGGCGGTCCGAAGCGCCGAGTCCGGCACGCGCGGCGGCATCCCACCCCCGAGACGGGCGTTCAGTCCCGACCCGGAGATCGCTCAGTCGGTGGCCCGAAAGATCAGAAGGGAGCGTGAGAAGGCCGCCGTCACTCGGCACCGTCTTGGTACGGACGCCGTTGCGGAAGTGCCGCTGCCGACGACGGCCGGGGCGTGCTTCCCGTGGCCGAGGTGGCCTGTGATCTCGCCTTCCAAAGCGGACTCCAGCACCCGCTTGCCGGCCGCTGCAGGAGTCCGCCCCGCGTCACTGCTTTTCGACGAAGAGTTCGGGGTGAGTCGTGAGTTCGACCCTCGTGCGGCGGATGTGCCCCGTGAGGTACCGCTCACCGTCTTCAGGATCACGGCGCCGCACGGCGTCGAGGATCAGCCGGTGTTCGGCGTTGACGATCGTGGCCCGGTCAGGGTCCGCGAGCACCATGAACGCGCGGCGATAGTGCTGGGTGGAGTTCCAGAGCCGCTCTGTCATGGCCAGCAGGTGGTCGCTGGGGCAACCCGCGTAGGTCGCCATGTGGAAGTCGCGGTCCAGGAGAAGGAACCGATTGACGTCGTTCTGATTCTCGATCTCGTCCTGGATGTGCTCCAGGTGGGCGAGGTGGCGATCCGTGAGATGGGGAAGACTCTCGGCCAGAGTCAGCGGTTCGAGTCGCTCGCGCATCCGGTAGTACGTGTTCACGTCCTCGAGGCTGAGCACAGGAACCCGCGACCCTCGGTTGGGGAACGACTCGGTGAGACCCTCGGACTCCAGGATCCGCAGCGCTTCGCGGACCGGGATCCGGCTCGCGCCGAGGCGCTCCGCGAGTTCATCCTGGCGCAGCCACGTGCCGGGAGTCAGCTCGCCGGCGAGGATCTCCTCGCGGAGGATGCCGGCGATGCGCTGACTCCTGACGCTGTCCGACCCGCGCGGATCGCGAGCGTGCTCAGGAGTCAAGAGCGGTCACCTCTGAACTTTGACGGGTCGTGGTCGAAGGCCTTGCCGCCAGGATAGGACACGAGCTCGAACTGCATTCCCCACGGTGAGAGGAAGTAGACCCACCGCTGCCCCTCTGACGGTCCGGCGCTGACGGTCGGGTCGCCCAGCACGGGAACGTCCCTCGCTTTCAAGAACGACACGGCTTCGTCCAGGTCTTCGACGTACAGCGCGACATGGTGACCGCCGACGTCGCTGTTGCGCGGGACGACCTTCTTCTGCCCGTCCGCTTGGTACTCGAAGACCTCGAACACAGCCTGCTCGCCGCACCGGTAGAAGCGGAGTTGGCGCATGACTGTGCGCGCGTCCACGTTCAGGTGCTCCGTCATCCAGTCGTCTGCCCCGCTGAACGGGCCGAGCGAGTACAGGTACTCACAACCCAGGACGTCCACGAGCCACGTGTGCGCTTGGTCCAGGTCCGGCACGGTGAATCCGATGTGATCCAGGCGCACGAGGCCGGGTAGAGCCATGATCTTCCTCCTTTGGATACAAACGCGTCCTCATGATGGCGCCGATGTTGCCAGAAGTCGAGCAATCCCTTGTGATTGGATCCAACTATGTGGCAGTGTGCGTTGCACTGTGGCCGATTGAAGGAGGCTCCCGATGCCTGCGGAACACCCACTCGAAGCGAACGCCGCGTGGTCGGAGTTCGTCGTCACCCAGGACGACTGGGACGCCGCGGCTCCAGAACTCCTGACAGGCATGTTCAGCCAACTGGTGCTGATCCGGACCTTCGAGGAGTACGTCCTGGAGCTTGCCGCGGACGGGCTCATCCACGGCCCCGCGCACTCCAGCATCGGTCAGGAGGGCGGCGCGGTCGGCGCGTGCTTCGCCCTTACCTCAGAGGACACCGTGAACGGGTCGCATCGCGGCCATCACCAGTTCCTCGCCAAGGCGCTTGCCCATCTGTACTCAAAAGGTATAGATCCGACAAAGCCGTTCCCTGAGGATGTACGGGCCGTACTCCTGCGCAGCCTGCGCGAAATCTGCGGACTGGACCAGGGCTTCAGCCACGGTCGAGGCGGCAGCATGCACCTCCAGTGGCACGAGGCCGGCGCCATCGGGACCAACGCGATCGTCGGCGGCGGGGTACCGCTCGCCGCCGGATCCGCGTGGGCCCACAAGCAGGCCGGCACTGACGCGGTGACCTTCACGTTCTTCGGCGACGGCGCGATCAACATCGGATCCACGCTGGAGAGCTTCAATCTTGCGGCGGCGTGGTCGCTGCCCTTGTGCTTCTTCGTCGAGAACAACCTGTACGCCGTCTCCACCCACGTGTCCGAAGTCACCGCCGAGCCAAGGCTGTCCGGCCGCGGGCCGGGCTTCGGCATCCGGAGCTGGAAGGTCGACGGCATGGATCCGCTGGCCGTGTACCTCGTGACGCAACAGGCCCTCGCCCATATGCGCAACGGCAACGGTCCGACCATGATCGAAGCCGATGTGTACCGCTACTTCCACCAGAACGGCCCCTTCCCCGGCTCGGCGTTCCGGTATCGCACCAAGGAAGAGGAAGCGCAGTGGCGTGGTCGGGATCCGATCGACACCATGGTGGGACACCTGGTGCGACGCAGAATCCTCACCAAGAAGGCGGTTGCGGAGACGATCAAGCACGCCAAGGCGCTGATGTCGGAACTCGGCGACGTCCTGCTGGAACCGCGGCCGGGCGGCAAACCCGGTGAGCGACGCATCCGGCCCTCGGAATGGCCGGACCCGGCGTTCGTCGACCAAGGCATCCGGGGCGACCTGTCGGAGCTGTCCGGCATCGAGTTCACCGACGCCGAAGACTTCGCCGACGGCTTGACCGATGTCAAGTTCATCGGCGCCGTCGCCGAAGTGATGGGACGCCGCCTGGAGACCGACCCGCGCGTCGTGGTGATGGGAGAGGACGTACACAAGCTCAACGGCGGCACCAACGGTGCCACCCGCGGCCTGAGCGAGACGTTCCCCGACCGCGTACTCGGGACCCCGATCTCGGAGAACGCGTTCGCCGGCCTCGGCGGTGGTCTGGCTCTGGACGGCCGGTTCCGCCCGATCGTCGAGTTCATGTACGCCGACTTCATGTGGGTGGCGGCAGACCAGCTGTTCAACCAGATCGGAAAAGCCCGCCACATGTTCGGCGGTGAGGGCAAGGTGCCGTTCGTCCTGCGCAGCAAGGTCGCCACCGGTACGGGCTACGGATCGCAGCACTCGATGGACCCGGCCGGCATCTTCGCGACGGCACCGGGCTGGCGCATAGTCGCTCCGTCGACGCCGTTCGACTATGTCGGCCTGATGAACACGGCCCTGGCCTGTGATGACCCGGTCGTGGTCCTCGAGCACGTGGATCTGTACAACTCCACCGGACCCGGACTGCCGGAGAACTACGACCACTACCTTCCCGTCGGCAAGGCAGCCGTACGCCGCGAAGGAGCGGCCCTCACCATCCTCACCTACCTGGCGATGACGCCCGCCGTTCTGGCCGCCGTCGAACAGACGGGAGTGGACGCCGAGGTCATCGACCTGCGCTGGCTGGACCGGGCCAGCCTGGACTGGGAGACGATCACCCAATCGGTGATGAAGACCAACAACGTGCTCATCGCCGAGCAGGGCGCCATCGGCACCTCCTACGGCGGCTGGCTCTCGGACGAGATCCAACGCCGGCTGTTCGACTGGCTCGACGCCCCGATCGAGCGCGTGACGGGTGGCGAGGCGTCGCCGAGCATCAGCAAGGTACTGGAGCGTGCCGCGTTCGCCTCCACGGAGGAAGTCGTCGCCAAGCTCCGCGAGATCACGCAGGGGCAGAACAATGGCTGAGATCATGCGCATGCCCGAGGTCGCCGCCAACACACCGGAGGCGATCCTGCAAGCCTGGAACGTCGGCTTGAACACCCCTTATGCAGCCGGCGACCCGATCGTCACGGTGGAGACCGAGAAAGCCGCGGTCGACGTGGAAGCCGAGAGCGACGGCGTACTCCTGCGCCTCCTGGTGGAAGCGGGCACGACAGTGGCGGTGGGTACACCGATCGCAGTCTGGGGGGCAAAGGACGAGTCGACGTCCGCGGTGGACGCCCTGGTGGCTTCGCTGGGTACCGGTGAAGCGCCGACGACGGCGTCCACCACTTCGCCAACGGCGCCGGAAGAACCCGCGACGCCGGCGGGCACGGTCGCTCCGGCGCCCACCGTGGCCGCGCGGGACAACAGCGAGCGCATCTTCGCCAGCCCGCTGGCGCGACGCCTCGCGCGCGAACTCGGAGTCGATCTGAACGCCGTGGTGGGGAGCGGCCCGCACGGGCGAATCCGGCGCGCCGACATCGAAGCAGCCACCGCCACGGTGGAGCCGGAGCAAACGTTGCCGGCCCATACCGGGGCAGAGATCCCGAGAAACGGGACTTCGGCGGTCGGGCCGCGATTCGTGGACGTGCCCAACACGCGGATGAGGACGGCAATCGCCCGCCGGCTGACGGAGAGCAAGCAGAACACGCCGCACTTCTATCTGCGCGCCGGCGCACGCGTCGACGCATTGCTTGAGCTGCGGAAACAGATCAACGCCGGCCAGGGCGTGAAGGTGTCGATCAACGACCTGCTCATCAAGGCGATCGCGTCCGCGCACATGAGCGTTCCCGCGATGAACGCACAGTGGAACGACACCTCGATCCGGCACTTCTCGGACGTCGACATCGCTGTGGCCGTCGCCACCGACGGCGGTTTGGTCACCCCGGTGGTCCGCGGCGTGGACTCCCTGTCGATGAGCGGCGTAGCCAAGGCGACGAAGGACCTGATCGCCCGTGCGAAGGAACGCCGGCTCCAGCAGGACGAACTGGAAGGCGGCACGATCACGATCACCAACCTCGGCATGTACGGCACCGAGGACTTCGCAGCGATCATCAACCCGCCACAGGCCGCGATCCTGGCCGTCGGCGCCGTGCGGCAGGAGGCAGTCGTCGACGAGGGTGCGATCAACATCGCGTCCGTTCTGCGTCTGACCCTCGCCGTCGACCACCGGTCGGTGGACGGCGCCACTGCGGCCGAGTGGATGAAGGCGTTCGTGGACGTTCTCGAGCACCCGCTCCGGATCCTGCTCTGAGTACCGGCGAACTCGAAGCCGCGGAGCGCGCACCCCGACCGAGACCACGATCGGCCTCGTGATCCTCGCCGCTGGATCAGGCGGCTACAGGGCCGCGCTGCGCGGTGCGGAGCCGGGCTTCGGCGGTGCCCTCGTCGAGGAGAGGTAGTTCACCACAGAGAAAAACGCCGGCCTCGCCCCGGCCGGTGCCGGCGGCTGATGCCCGGGGGTATGCAGCGGGTCGCCCACGACTGCCTACGCATGGGTACCACAACGCTGTTCACCCGGGCCCGGACAAGTCGTCGAGACTGTCCGGGAGCCGGTCAGCCAGGTGGGACCACCGGGCGTCAGCCGGGGTGCGGTGCACACTCACCACACCAGCATGGCGTGGTCGTCCTCTGAGCGTGGGGATGTACGTACGAGGGCGTTGTCAGTGGTGACAGGCAGGATGACGGACATGACGACACCCGTTGCGCAGATCGTGGATACCGCCGCCTACGTGCAGGCGGTAGCAGACGCAGTGAAGGCCGCGGCCGCTTACTACGCGGGCGGTACCTCGCCCTTGGATGACGAGGCGTACGACCGGCTGGTGCGGGCGATCTCCGCGTGGGAGGCCGATCATCCCGACCAGGTGCTGCCCGACTCGCCGACCGGCAAGGTCGCCGGCGGCGCGGCCGAGGGCGACGTGCCGCACACAGTGGCGATGCTGAGCCTGGACAACGTGTTCTCGCCGGAGCAGTTCGCTGCCTGGACGGCCTCGCTGGCCCGAAGGATCGGCCATGAGGCGGAACGCTTCAGCGTCGAGCCGAAGCTCGACGGGCTTGCCATCGCCGCCCGCTACTCCCAGGGCCGGCTGGCCCGGCTGATCACCCGTGGCGACGGGACAGCCGGGGAGGACGTCTCACACGCGACAGGCACCATCGAGGGCCTCCCGGACGAGCTGGCCGAGCCGGTCACGCTGGAAGTACGGGGCGAAGTACTGATGACCACCGCCCAGTTCGAGCATGCCAACGAGGTGCGCACCGCACACGGCGGGCAGCCGTTCGCGAATCCGCGCAACGCCGCTGCAGGCACGCTGCGTGCCAAGGACCGTGCGTACACGGTGCCGATGACGTTCTTCGGCTACGGCCTGCTGCCGCTGCCCGACACCGGCGACGTCCTGGCCGAGCGGCTTACCGCCCTCGCGCACAGTGAGCTGATGGCCCTGGCCGCCGAGCTCGGTGTGAACACGACCGCCACCACCCTGGTGCCTGGCGTCACGGCTACCACCGACGACGACGTGCTCACCCGCATCAAGGAGCTCGCCGCGCTGCGCGCCGAGCTGCCATTCGGTATCGACGGCATCGTCATCAAGGCCGACCTCGCAGCCGATCAGCAGGCCGCGGGCTCCGGATCGCGGGCCCCACGGTGGGCTATCGCCTACAAGCTGCCGGCCGTCGAGAAGATCACCCGGCTGCTCGAAGTGGAGTGGAACGTGGGCCGCACCGGCATCATCGCCCCACGCGGCGTCCTGGAACCGGTCGAGATCGACGGCTCCACCGTCACCTACGCCACGCTCCACAACCCGGCCGACATCACCCGCCGCGACCTGCGCCTGGGCGACCACGTCATGGTCCACCGCGCCGGCGACGTCATCCCCCGCATCGAGGCCCCGGTCGCCCACCTGCGCACCGGCGACGAGAAGCCGATCATCTTCCCGGAGGTGTGCCCACGCTGCGGCTCGGGCATCGACACCAGCCAGGAGCGCTGGCGGTGCGAGCAGGGCCGCAACTGCCACCTGGTCGCCTCCCTCACCTACGCCGCGGGCCGCGACCAGCTCGACATCGAAGGCCTGGGCGCCACCCGCGTCGTGCAGCTCGTCGAGGCCGACCTGGTCACCGATCTCGCCGACCTGTTCACCCTGACTCGCGACCAGCTTCTCGGGCTGGAACGGATGGGCGCCGCCAGTACCGACAACCTGCTGGCCGCCCTGGCCGCGGCCAAGACGCGGCCGCTGTCGCGGGTGCTGTGCGCCCTTGGTGTTCGCGGCACGGGCCGCTCCATGTCCCGCCGCATCGCCCGACACTTCGCAACCATGGACAACATCCGTGCCGCGGACGCCGACGCCCTGCAGCAAGTCGAAGGCATCGGCGCCGAAAAGGCACCCGCCATCGTCGCCGAACTTGGCGAACTCGCCGGGCTGATCCACAAACTCGCAGCAGCCGGGGTGAACATGACCGAACCCGGCGCCACTCCCCCGTCGGCAGCCGCCGACGACACCACCCGGACCGCCAAAGGCCCAGACGGCGTCCCGGCCGGCGGTCCGCTCGCCGGGGTGACCGTCGTGGTCACCGGCGCAATGACCGGGCCGCTGGAGCCGCTCAGCCGCAACCAGATGAACGAACTCATCGAACGGGCCGGCGGCCGCTCCTCCTCCAGCGTGTCCAAGAAGACCACCCTGGTGGTCGCCGGCGAGAACGCCGGGTCCAAGCGCGCAAAAGCCGAAGACCTCGGCGTCCGCCTCGCCACACCCGACGAATTCGCCGCGCTCGTCGCCGACTATCTCAACTGACACCGGCCGGTGGGCGGCCAAGAGTGTCGCCTTCCCGGCGCCTGCAGGTGCGGAAAGACGATCGGCGGCTCGGTAGCGGCGTCCGGTCGGGGCACGAGGCGGGGGCGTTCCTGAAGGTGAGGGGCCGCGGCGGTGGTTGGAGTTTGAACTCCTGGACGACAGGCCGCATTGCCCCTCCTCCAGTGCGATGGCGATTCTTCGGCGCCTTCGGCGTCCGAGCGAGGGCCGTGCACCCAAGGCCGGGACTTCGACGGCCTCACACCCGTGACCATGACCCAATGAGGCCGGCGATGCCCTTAGGTCATGGCGCAGAACGCGCCCGCGAAGTGCACCAGCGGCCGGGCTGCCACCTGGTGCTCGAAGTGTCGGGCGTCGCCGACGAAAATGGTGTGGTCCCCTCCGGGGAGTGCCGCCGACACATCGCACACGACACAGGCGATGGCGTCCTTCAGCACCGGAACACCGTGCTCCTCGCTGATACTCACGCCTGCGAACTTGTCCTTCTTGGAGGTCGCGAAGTTCTTGGCGAGCGCTTGACTGCCTTCCCCAAGGATGTTGACGGCGAATCGTCCGTGCTCGGCGATCGCGCTACAGGTGAAGAGGTGGTTGCTGACGCAGATGATCAGCTGCATCGGGTCCATCGAAAGGGACGTGACGGCACTGACCGTTATGCCGATGGGAGCGTCCCCCGACCGGGTGGTGATGACACTGACCCCCGAGGCGAGTCGGCTCATCGTGGCCCGGAAGGCGTCCCTCATGTCAAGGGTTTGGGGCATCTCAAGGCTCTCGGACATCGGTAGACCTCCCTGAAGATTGATCTGAGCCCTTTGGCGGGTGAGTTGCAGCGTGCTCCAGTGCTCACTGATGGCGGGAAAACTGATGTGATCCATGCAGCGAAGCGGGTATTGCGTGTGTTCCGAGTGGTGGCGGCGGGTCAATGCCTCAGCCGGCCCACCAGGTCCCTGATCTCTGTCGAGGGCTGTACGCTCCGGTCGGCCGGAAGCCTTGGCATTGGGATCCGCCTTTCACCACAGGCAACGCCCACCGGCGAGGGCTCAGCCCTGCTCGGGGGCGAGAACGAAGGTGTGCCGCAGCAGGGTGTAGGGCTGGTCCGTGCGGTCGCTGTACGGTCCGGTTCCGGCTTCGTAGGAGGCGAAATCGGCCACGAGCGAGTCCTTGACGCCGAAGACCGGGTCCTGCTCCAGGTACGGGTCGTCGGAGGGAAACAGCATCGTCGTCACCCGCTGGAAGCCGGGCGCGTCGATGAGCACGTGGACATGAGCAGGGCGCATCAAGGACCGGTCCGCGGCCCGCATGAGCTCGCCCACCGTTCCGTCCCCCGGAATCGGGTAGCTCGCCGGACGGATGGAACGAAAGGCGAAGCCACCCTCGCCCTCACTCCGCAGCAGGGCACGCATCGCGGTCTCCTGCAGGCCCGGGACATCGACGTCGTAGTGGCCGTCGGAGTCGCTGTGCCACACGTCGACAGCCGCGCCGACGACCGGCTCGCCCTTGTGATCGGTCACCAGACCCTCGAAGAAGAGCGGGATACCCGTGAGGCCCGCGGAGATGTCAGCGGCGTGGGAGTGCTCCGGCCGATCCTCGCGGAAGTAGGGGCCGAGGACGCTGTTCTCGGTGGCCACGGACTCGCGCTGGTGGTTCAGCGCGTCCACCAGCATGGTGACGCCCAGGACATCGGAGAGCAGGATGAACTCCTGCCGCGTCGGGCTGCACAGGTGACCGGTGCGGGTGAGGAAGTCGATGCCGGTGGCCCACTCCTCCTCGGTCAGGGCGACTTCGCGGACGAAGGCATGGGCGTGACGGACGAGCGCCTCGAGAATCCTGGCCGTACGGGGGTCCTTGACGCCGTCCAAGGTGGCGATCACCTCATGGGTGATGGATTCACTGTTGAGGTCACGCATGAAGGTGCTCCCTGGTCATGAAGTTGTCGTGGTGGAAAGCGCGCAGGAGAGGATCAGACTGCGGGGCGTTCGCCGGCCCATGCCCGGGTCAACAGCGCCCTGGCCGATGAGCGGTCCACCGGGCGCGGATTCCAGTAGGCGTTCTGGACGATCAGGTCGGCTGCTTGATCGATCCCCGCTTCCGGCATGCCGAGGTCCCTCAGGGCGCGCGGGGCACCGAGTTCTCCGACGAAGTCGAAGAGCGCGGCCGCTGTACCGTCCTCGGAGCCGGGAAGCGTGCGTGCGACGCGCTCGACGGCATCGAGCGCGGCTGCCGCGTTGAAGGCGAGGACATGCGGAAGCACCACCGCGTGCGTCTCGGCATGGGGCAGATTGAACGTGCCACCCAGCACATGGCACACCTTGTGATGCAGTGCCGTCCCGACTGACCCGAGGCAGGCACCGGCCAGCCAAGCGCCGTACAGTGCCCCGGCGCGTGCCTCCGGGTCGTCCGGTCGCCGTACCACCGCGGGCAGGGAACGGATCAGTGCGTCGACCGCCTCACCGGCCATGAGGTTCGCGATGGGATCGTGGTCCTGTCCGTAGAGCGCCTCCACCGCGTGCGCCAGGGCGTTGACGCCGCTGACCGCAGCCACGGCGGAAGGAAGCGTCAGCGTCAGGTCGACGTCGTACACCACGGTCCTGGGGAGGACCTCGGGCAGTCGTCGCGTGGTCTTGCGGCCGCCTTCGGTCTCCCCCAGGATCGGCGTCATCTCCGATCCCGCGTACGTCGTGGGCAGCGCCAGTTGCGGAAGTCCGGTCCTGGCCGCGATGGCCTTGCCGAGACCGGTCGTGGATCCTCCTCCGACGGTGAGCACGCCATCGGCCTTGACCGACTGGACGTACGCCACCGCCTTCTCCGTGACCTCGACCGGTGTATGCATGGTCGCCTCGGTGAAGTGCCCGACCGTCGCTGCGCCCAGGAGGTCACCCAATTCGGCAGCCTGCTCCGCCTGGTTCGGGGTGGACAGCATCACCATGCGCTCGCAGCCCATGAGCACGACTTCGTCGGAGATACGGCTGCGTGTCCTCCTGCCGAACACCACTTTGGTGACTGGTCCCCGATGAACGAACGCTTTCATCCGAATTCCTCACTCTGACACCGACTCATGCCTTCCAGAAGCCGTAGCGTGGCGGGGCTCAGCGGTTCCTGTCCGCGTTCAGCGGCACCTCACCCCACTACCGACCCCGCGCCACCTGCTCACCGCCCCCGGCCACCGAGCCGCAATGACCATCCGCTTCGCCAACTGCGGCGCAGTCAGCCAGACCGCGACGGCCTGTTCCCGAGCCAACGCCCCAGGCCGACCACGACCTTGCCCACCGTCCGGCATTCACACTGCCGACAACGTGACAACGCCCGTTGAGGACATCCAAACCGCGTTCATGGACCGACTCCTGAATCGCCGGCGGGCGAAGCATGCTGCCGATGTGCTCGGCCCGCGGGATCCCGCGGGCCGAGCACATCGGGAGCGGTCACGCGTCCTGGGTCTTGATGTAGTCGGGCTGATCCTTGTCGTCCAGCGAGAAGCCCTGGTTGGCATCGGCGCCCCGAGCGCGCGCAGGCTCGGTAGCGACGGAAGTCACCGAGCCGAACAACTCCTTACGCTCGGCGACGGCGCGTGCGGTCATCTCGTCGGAGGTGCCGAGACCGACTGCCTCGCGGGCCAGTTCGGTGATCGAGCCGCCGGGGTCGGTCGAGATGCGCTGCATCGTCAGCAGCTTGATGAGGAACAACGGCGTGCCCTGGAACCTCTCGAACGACCTGAAGCGTCCGGCCCAGTCGCTGAGGAACCGGTCCTGGACAAACTTGAAGAGCCGCACCTTGTCGTGCGCGCTCAACGTCGTGCCGTGGAACATCTCCAGAAGCCTGGTGCCGATCCCGGGAACCTCGAAATCCTTCGCGCTCGGCGACAACACCGCTGAGCGGCCGCACATCTCCACGAGCTTCTCCGTCAGCCGGCCCACGTTCTCCAGGTAGTGCGCGCGGCCGAAGTCGTAGAAGATGTTGTTCGGCTTGCACAGCCCCCTGGGCGTCACGAACGCGGTCGCCTCCGAAGCGATGCTGAAGGCGCGCAGCGTCTCGTGGAAGCGGACGAGGTCGGCGAGGTCGGACCCCACGACCGGGTGTTGAGCCGTTCCGGTTGACTGTGCGATGAGGACCGCCAGTCCGGTCATGAGCTCCGCGTTGACGATCATGTGGTGCAGGGTGTCGGCATGCTCGAAATCGAACGTACGCTGCGCATACAACCTGGAGTGATCGACGTTGCCCAGGTGGTAGACGTGCTCCCACGGGATGAGGACGTCATCGAAGTACGTCATGGAGTCGAGCTCGTCGCCGAGGCTTGACAGCGGCCGCTCGAAGGCGGACTCGGCGGGTGTGGCGTTGGAACGGCGTCCCACGTGCGTGACCTTCGGGTGGTTCACGGGGACGCTCGCCCAGATGATGTGCTCCGGTTCTGTCCCGGGCTTCACTATGTTGCCGAGCAGTATCGTGTCGGCAAATATGACCGAGGTGGAGACCCCCTTCCAGCCTTCGACCACGATGCCTTCGTCATTGCGCTCCTTGACGCGGAGCATCGGGTTGCGTGCGGCCGCCTCGGGGTCCGAGCGGTCGCGCTGCACGTCGTTCAGCAGGGGGACCGTCCAGAGGTCCGCGTCACGGTTGGCCTCGAAGTCCGCGACGATGTTGCGGGCGAGGTCGACGGTCGCGGGCGTGTCCTTGGACAGCTCAGCCCAAGGGGCGGTGTCGTCCACGAGGGCGTACCAGTTGCCGTTGTTGCTCTGAGGGAGGCGGCCGAACGCGCCGCCGCCAAAGCTGCGGATCACCTGGTTGGCGTAGTCGCGCCGTCGTTCGAGGTCGTGCTGGTTTCGCGGATACAGCCAGCCGATCGGGCGTCGCGTGCCGTTCTCGTCGACGAAGGTCAGGGAGTCCTGGTTTTCGGGCTCGTGATGCAGGTCATAGAAGCGCGCGGCTTGCGCGGCGTAGCCACGGGTCAGAGGATGCGTTGTCACATCCTCGATGCGCTCACCGTCGATGATGACGTTGCGCCCGTCACGCAGATTTTCCAGGTACTCCGAACCGGTCCTCATGGTCATGCCTCCAGTTCTCCAGGGACGCGGCTCATCGTCGCGGCCACGGCGTTAACCGCCTGCGAAGAGGGTGTTAGCTTGGCGTTTAACCCCGATCGTGCATGAGGGTTCGTCAGCTCGCTGACGGACCCTTTCTGCTCGTCGGGAGCGGAGACATCTGTTTGTGGGCAGGTTGATGGCTACGCCAACGCGCTGCGCCGCCGGCAACCCCGGCCTGGGAACAGGCGGTATCGGGCCGATCGACCCGTCGGGGCGAGCTGGTCCAAGGCTAGACCGACGATACGGTCGTGGGGCTCGAGGGCGATGCGCTGTCCCAGAGGGCTTCGGTCAGCCATGGTGACAGGGCAGGCACAGGCCTCCCGGTGATCACAGAGCGTCGCAACTCCATGATCAACAGACCCTGTGCCTGTTCTACTACCGAGGTATCCCACCGCGCCTAGCGGCGCGAGCCCTTATCGGCGCAGTTGGGCGACAAGCCGGCGAACCTCGTCGGACGGCGCGACGCCGAGCTCCCTCATCCGTGCGACGTACCGCCGATAAAGCGCCAACGCTTCGTCATCGCTGCCGCTGGCATACTCAAGCTGGATCGCGAGCTGCCAGGCCTGCTCTCGGTAGGGATCGTCGCGGAGCACGTAATCAACCAGACCCTTCGCCTCACGAAGGCGGTTCAATCGAAAGGCCAACTTGGCTGCGTCGACTCTGGCCGACAGCAGGATCCCGGTCAGAGCCACGCGACGCTCCGCGACCCATTTGCCTGACATTGTTGCCAGAAAAGTGCCCCTCTCTGCGCCCCTGAGGGCGTGCAGGAGCGTCTGGAGTCGCACCTCTCCGTCTTGCCTTCCGGCTTGCGCGACGATGTCAACAGCTCGCTGAGCCGAGCCCATCGCCAGCTCCGGGCCGACCAAACTGAAGACATCCCCGTCCTGCGACGGTCCAAGGTCTGCGGGTAGCGCCTGGCGGAGCCGGAAGAGGGCCTGGCGCAGATAGCTTCGGCTGGCAGCATCGTTGCGGCCGCCGAAGAGCGCGCCGAGAAGCTCATCGCGTGTGGCCCTCCGGTCAGGGCTTCCGAGTAGATAACTGAGCAGCTCCACACTCTTCGTCAGGCGGGGCTGGACCACGTTTCCGTCGACCGTGAGGGTCGGCTCTCCGAACTCCTCGAGGACAAGACGTGGCGCACTCACATTCACGCGCACGGGATGCTGGCCCGAGAGCACGTCGAGGACCTCGTGACAGTGCGACATGCGACTGGACTTGGTGTCCGCCGCCCTGGACGCAACCGATGGCATGTCCGCCAACGCCGTCAGCAGCAAGTGCTGAGTCCCGTGGGCCGAGGCAGAGACGAAGGCCAGCTCTGCCGTGGCGTCGGACTCATCCTCGAGGCCGAGCCGCCATTGCGCCTCGGCCAGGTACACCGCAGCCGTCGGGAGCTCGAGCTGGCGGTCTCCTTTCTGCATACTCAGCAGGCATGCCGAGAGATGCTCCTGCGCCTCAGCATCTCTGCCTTGCAGCAGCATGGAAAGACCCGTCCAAAGCTGCCACCCCTCGCGCGTCAGGGCATAGTCCGAGACACCGTTGGCAGCCGCGGCCGCCAGCACGCGGTCGGCACGTTGCCTGTTGCCTTCGAGGCGCAGCCACAGCTTGGCTTCAGCGAGAAGGCTCATGTTCTGAAACACCTTCGAGCCTGTTGACGCAATGAGGTCCCGCCCCCGTTTGAGCAAGGCCCAGGCTTCTTCTCCGCGGCCGAGGTCCAGCATGAGATCGACGGCGTCGACGGCATGCAACCAGACCGGCTGCGACGAACTGCGACGAGGCTCGTACATGGCCATCGCTGCGTCCAAGCGCCCCGTGGCGCGCAGTGCGGCAACGACCCAGGGACCCCCGAGGACAGTGCGCCACGGGTCGAACGAGCCTGGGTCGTCGAGTCCGTCAAGGCGACCGCGGACGAAGGCCAGGCGCATCAGCAGACCGTCGACCGGGCCGGAGGGCATCGTTGAGTATTCCGGGAAGGGTGGCGGCTCCTCGCCGGTTGCGCCCGCGATCAGCGTGTCGGCGATGCGCCGGTTCCGACCAGGTGGCAGCTGGTCGCCGATGATTCGGGCCTCGGCGATCCGTCCTGAGTGCCAAAGGCACCAACAAGCCAGGACGCGGGCCTCCTCGGAGTCGGGAGCCCCCGGCTCTGGAAGCCAGTCATAGCCGTGCCGATCGATGAACTCAACTCCGCGACCCCATTGCTCCAGTGCAAAGGCAACGCGCAAGACGACGGATCCGATCTCCGGAGTCGGGGTCCGGACCGATGCACCCAGTGCATCGAGCCAACGTGCCGCCGGGGCGAAGTCCATCCGCGCAACCAGGCTTGGGAGGGCGGCGGCGGCCAACCGCCCGGCCGCCTCCACGTCGCCGAGCCGAAGCAGCTCGTCGACGGCCTCCTCGCGCGCGCCGTTGGCGATCAGGACTTCTGCGTATCTGCGACGCACCTCGCCGACCGTCTTGGCGTCCTCCCGCTCGAGAGCCACCTGTAGGAAGTCGCGGAACATGGGATGGGGTGTCATGCGCGAACCATCGGCGGACCACGTCACCGGAAGATATCGGCCCCGGAGGTCGGCCATGATGTGCGCTGCATTCTCCTGGCCCAGTGCTCGGGCTCCGTCAACCGATATCTCGTGCAACGGACTTGTATGAAGCAGGAACTTTCGTTCAGCCAGGGAAAGGGAGTTGAATATGTTGGCGGCGACGTAGGAGTGCAGTGAGTCGGGATCCAGCTCATGAGACCGGGCGTGGCGCCACCCCTTGAACAAGACGCCGGTTACCCATCCCCCTGTCGCGGCTACTGCCTGCTCGGGATCGACGTCGACGTCACCGACTGTTCGAAGGGCCGCGCTCGCCTCCTGGACGTCGAAGGCAAGGTCGGTCTCGACCAGCTCGCCGACCCGGTCGCGCTCGCTGGTCGAGCCCCAGTCGAGCTGGACGTCGACGCGCGAGATCAGTATGAGGTTCGCGTCGGACGGCAGGTAGCGGGCGAAGGAGGACAGCACCGCGGTGCAGCTCTCGTCGGAAGCGATTCGCTCCACGTTGTCGCAGACCACGATGAGCCGACTGCCCTGAAGGCTCTCGGCAAGCAATCCGGCTGCCTCGCCGATCTGAAGGCTGCTGCTCAGAGCATCCGAGGCGACATCCGCCGCACTGGAGACTATGTCCTCGACAGCCGCCTCGATATAGACGAGCAGACGCCCCGCCGCCCGCTCCGTCCCGTCGAGCGACACCCAGGCAACAGGCCTGTCGAGGTCGCGAACAGCCTGAACCACCGCGGTGGTCTTACCGGCACCGGCGGTGGCAAAGACTTTCACCACCGTGCGGCGGTCGAGCAGCTCGTGTATGCGTTGGCTGAGCCTCTGGCGGTGGACTACCTCTTTCGCAGGCTCGGGGATCGCGAGTTTGCGTCTGATGATCGTGCGGTGGTGGCGACCTGGTGTCTTCGGCACGCTCGATCGACCGGGCTCGGAATCAACCATCGGAGCAACTTCGAGGATGCCCGGAGGAGCAGACACATCTCCCGGCATCCCAGGCCATGTGTTCCGACATCGCCCTACCTCCGCGCTTCTTGGTGCTCCTCGGGACCTTACGTGAAGCGCCTCGGGTTCGGTAGAGACTGGAACATTCGAGTCATGGCACGACCCTCCGGCTACCCTGCTTGAGCCACCGCCGTGGGGTGGGCATGGTTGCCGACGTCCAGGCGACTACCCGAACGAGTCCCCCGGGTGGAAGGGCGGTCGCCCAGAAATTCGGGACGGCACCGAGCACGGCGACAGATCGCACCTTCCACCTACTACCCACAAGAAACGCCTGGCGCCCCCGTCCGCCCGCATAGCGCACGCACGTGCGGGGGTAGGCCGCCGGTAGCCGATCGGCTTGCCTCTTCGGCCCAGCGGACCGAACTCGTCTAATGGCCGAATACCCGGAAGGTGATCCTGCGGCGGCCGCGGCCGATGCCGATCACCCGTCCATTGATGCGCGCAGGCAGGCGGCTGCGTGTGCATCGACCAACGAGTGACTGGCCGACGAGCTCGGCCCGGCCGATGGTGGCCGTCTGCACCGACCACAAGATCGGCTCGGCCCGTCCGGACCCTCAGGAGTCGAAGGACCCCCTACTGACCAGCGACGATGGCGAGGAGCTGGCTCAGCCTGGAGAACTTCCCGGCCACAGCACCGGCGGGGCATCGCTCCTACGTCGGCGGACTCCCGGCCAAGCCGTGCGGCCGACCACCCCGTGAGCGCGCAGCGACCCTGCCTTTGCTGGGCGCGGCGCTACGCAGGGAGGCCGAGTCGCTCGCACAGCTCCGCCGCAGGGATGCCGTACGTCTCGCGGATCGCGACGCCGTCAGGGCCAAGGTCGAACACTCCGTAGTCGCTGTAGACCTGCCTCACACACTTGACGCCGGTGAGCGGATAGGTGCACTCGGGCACCAGCTTGGGCGCTCCCGACTTGGTGAAGAGCGTCATCATCACGAAGACCTGTTTGGCGCCGATGGCCAGATCCATCGCCCCGCCGACGGCCGGGATGGCGCCTGGCTCTCCGGTGTGCCAGTTGGCCAGGCTGCCGTCGTACGCCACCTGGTAGGCGCCGAGCACGCACACGTCGAGATGGCCTCCTCGCATCATCGCGAAGCTGTCGGCGTGGTGGAAGTAGGAGCAGCCCGGCGTCTCGATCACCGGCACTTTGCCGGCATTGGTGAGGTCGGGGTCGACCTCGGTGCCGTGGGCTGCGCGGCCCATGCCGAGCATGCCGTTCTCGGTGTGCAGGACGATGCCCGCGTCGGCGGGCAGGTGGTCGGCGATCTTGGTCGGCCGGCCGATGCCGAGGTTCACATACGCGCCGGCCGGGATGTCACGGGCGATGACGGCGGCGAGCTCATCCATCGACAGGGGGTGGTCGGCCGCCATGGGCGCTTCGACCATATGGCTGGTGCTCATCGTGCTCCCTCGACGGTGTAGTGGCGGGCCTCGACCTGGACAACCCGGTCGACATAGATGCTCGGCGTGACGATCGCCTCGGGGTCTAGGCGCCCGGTCGGGACGACCTCGCTGACCTGCACGATCGTCGTCGTGGCGGCGGTGGCCATGACCGGGCCGAAGTTGCGGGCCGTCTTGCGGTAGACCAGGTTGCCCATCCCGTCGCATTGGTGGGCGCTGATGAGCGCGTAGTCTCCCTTGATCGGATACTCGAGCACGTACGTACGCCCGTCGATCTCGCGGGTTTCCTTGCCTTCGGCCAGCGGTGTGCCGACCGCCGTCGGGGAGAAGAAGGCGCCGATGCCGGCGCCGGCCGCGCGCATCCTCTCGGCCAGGCTCCCCTGCGGGACGACCTCGAGTGCGATCCTGCCCGCGTGGTACAGCTCATCGAAGACGTAGGAGTCGACCTGCCGCGGGAACGAGCAGATCACCTTACGGACCCGCCCCGCCTTGAGCAGTGCGGCCAGGCCGACCTCGCCGTTGCCGGCGTTGTTGGAGACGATGGTGAGGTCCTGCGCGCCCTGCCGGATGAGCGCGTCGATCAGGTCGAACGGCATCCCCGCCAGGCCGAAGCCGCCGACCAGGACTGTCGAGCCGTCCTGGATGCCGGCGACGGCCTCGTCACACGACTCGAGCATCCGGGTCTTGCTCACCTTCCGACCTCCGTGTTCTCCAGCACGACGGCGAGCCCCTGCCCGACACCGATGCAGATCGCTGCGACGCCGTACCGCTCTTTGCGCTCGCGCAGCACCTTCGCCAGCGTGCCCACGATCCGGCCACCCGAGGCACCCAGCGGGTGGCCGATCGCGATGGCGCCGCCCTTGGCGTTGACGATCTCCGGGTCGATCTTCCAGGCGTCGACGCAGGCGATGGACTGCACCGCGAACGCCTCGTTGAGTTCGACGGCGCCGACCTGGTCCCAGGCGATGCCGGCGCGAGCGAGAGCTCGGTTGGCCGCCTCCACCGGGGCGTAGCCGAACATCTGTGGCTCCAGCGCCATCGCGCCACGGCCCACGATCCGCGCGACCGGGTCCGAACCGATCACGTCGGCCGCACCCTCCGAGCCGAGCAGGAGCGCCGAGGCACCGTCGTTGAGCGGCGAGGCGTTCCCGGCGGTGATGGAGCCGTCTTCGCGGAAGGCCGGTTTCAGCCCTGCCAGAACCTGCACCGTCGACGTCGGTCGGATGCCTTCGTCTCGGGCCAGGTCGGTGCCCGCGACAGGCGTCACCAGGCCGTCGTAGAAGCCCGCCTCCCACGCTTCGTACGCCAGACGGTGCGAGCGGGCCGCGAACTCGTCCTGACGCTCCCGCGAGATCCCGAACCGCTCCGCGAGTTGCTCGTTGCACTCGCCCAGGCTCACCGTCCACTCAGCCGGCATTTTCGGGTTGACCAGCCGCCAGCCCAGCGTCGTCGACACCGCCGTAAGGTCCCCTGCCGGGAAGCCCCTGGCGGGCTTGGGCAGCACCCAGGGCGCCCTGGTCATCGACTCGACACCGCCGACCAGCACCACTTCGGCATCGCCCGTCTCGATCGCGCGCGAGCCGATCATCGCCGCGTCCAGTGACGAGCCACAGAGACGGTTCACGGTCGTACCCGGCACCGACACGGGCAGGCCAGCCAGCAAAGCGGCCATCCGGCCCACGTTGCGGTTCTCCTCGCCCGCACCGTTCGCGTTGCCCCACACGACGTCGTCTATCGCGGCGGGCTCCAGCTTCGGGGCTTGGGCGAGCACCGAAGTGATGGCGGAAGCTGCCAGGTCATCCGGCCGTACTGCGGCCAGGGCACCGTTGAAACGACCGAAGGGGGTCCGCGTCGCGGCGTATACGAAGGCGCTCATGTCACCGAAGTTAATGCGGCCGCCTGATATTCTGAAATACACATATCCTTGCTGATTAAGACGGTGCACATATGGATCTCCGGCACCTCCGGTACTTCGTCGCTGTCGCCGAGGAGCGTCACTTCGGGCGCGCCGCGGAGCGGCTGCACATGGCGCAACCGCCGCTGTCCCAACAGATCCGCCAGCTCGAGGCCGAACTCGGCGTGGACTTGTTTCATCGCACCACCCGGCGTGTCGACCTCACCGCGGCCGGCCGCGCCTACCTCAAGCGCGCACGGGCGATCCTCGCCGAGGTCGATGACGCCGCCCGCCTGGCTCGCCGAGTCGCGGCCGGTGCCGTCGGGCATCTCACCATCGGCTGCGTCGGCTCGGCGACATACAGCCTGTTGCCGGCGCTCTCGCGCCGGCTGTCGCTGGAGCTACCGGGGGTCGACTTCTCCTTCCGTGGCGAGATGTTGGCTCCGGACCAGGTGGAGGCATTGCGCACCGGCGCCATTGACGTCGCCCTGTTGCGACCACCCCTCGCCGATCTCTCGCTCACTGTCCGAACACTGCGCCACGACCGGCTCGTGGTCGCTGTGCCGGCCGACCATCCGCTCGCAAAACGGTCCCGGCTCCGTGCCCACGATCTGGCCGACGCCGATCTGATCATGCACTCGGCCGACCGCCGATCGGTGATGTACGGCGTTGTGCTGCGCCTGCTTCACGACGCCGGTGTCGAGCCGCACATCCGCCACGAGGTCGGCGAGACGTCCACCCTGATCACCCTGGTCGCCGGCGGCCTGGGCCTCGCGGTGGTGCCGGAACCTGCGACCGCACTGACGCTCGAAGGGGTGGTCTACCTGCCCCTGACAGGTCCCACCGCCCGCGTCGAACTCGCCGTGGCCCATCGCGCGGATCGTTCCGAACCGCACCTGGCTCGGACCGTCGAGGTCATCGAGGCGACGATCTAGACCCAGCCGAGCGCACGACGCAAGCAGCCGGATCCTCGAGCTCACCGCCACCCACGGCGGTGGTCTAGGCCTATTGCCCTGCCAGGTAGGGGACGCGGCTGGCGGGTGGTCGGCCGTTCAGCGGAGTGTGTCCGCGGTGGTGATGGTAGGTATGCAAACCCGCAACGGCATTCCGAACTGCCCCCCTCCAGGGGGAAATACCGGGGGCGCCGCCCCCCCGGTGGCGGTGTCAGACGCACCGCGTGCAGATTCTACCGGTGGTAGAATCCCCGTATGGGCAAGCCGACGAGCATCAAGACCACGGAGGCCGTGCGCGATCGACTGCGCATTCTCGCGGCGGAGCGCGGCACGACGATCACGGAACTCCTGGAGGAGCTCGCCGCAGGCGAACTCACCGAGGCCGAGCGGGCAGAACGCGCCGCTGAAGCTGCGCGGGAACTCGGGATCGACTACACCGCACAGGTCCGGGACGCAGGCCAGTCCGCCTGGGAGAAGATCCGCGCGCACCAGGGCAGCGCTGCTGCGTGAGTCTGACAGCCGTCTTGGATCACACCGCCCTGATCGCCCTGTACCGGGCAGACCACTTCTTCACCGGCCTGTACATCGAGGCCTCACGGGGCACCGGGCGCGTACTCGTTCCGTCGCTGTCCATACTGGCCGCCGAGCGCCAGACCCCTGGTTCCGGAACACATGCCGCAACGCTCCGCTTCGCCGAGCGAGTGCCGTTCACCTCGAACCATGCCCTGGATGCCATGGCCTGGCCGGACGCCGAGTGGTCGGTAGCCCACCCTGCAGCAATCGCCTGGCAAGGCGCCAAAGCGGGTGACCCCGTCACCGTCCTGTCACTCGATCCTCAGCTGTATGCGGGCACCGGAATCATTCCGCTGAATCCCAAAGAGTAACGCCGAGCGGATACCGCCAGTGGGACTGCTGGAGCAGCCCGGCACTCACGTGATCTCACTACCCGGGCTTGAAGCGGACCCGGTCCGGGCCGCCCGGACCGTCGCGAACCGACCGGACGTGATGACGCCCCAGTCCGCCTCCTACTCGGCCGCGACGCCGTCCAGCACGCCGGCACCGCCGCACAGGCACTCGCCGAGTCCGACGAGAAGGACCGCCCGGTCTCCGAGTACGTCTGGGACTGACCACTCCCCACACCGGTCGGTCCGCTGCCCACCCGCGATCTCCGATTACCGTGTGCCGCCTGTCGGCTGGGGTGGTGTCGGAGAGCCGTCGTCCTGAGCTCGCCTGGCGGCGAGTTCGGCCAGCGCGGGCGGCAGCCGGGTGGATTCGTCGATGCGGGCGTCCGTGAGTTGTTCCTCGGTGAGTCCGTCACAGTTCCGGAGGTCGGCTCCGGTGAGGTCGGCTCCCTTCAGAACCGCTCCTGAGACTCCCGCGCCGCGCAGGTCTGCCCGGTGGAGCAGGGCGCCGTCGAGGCGGGCTCCGTGGAGGGCGGCCTGTCTGAGGTCCGCGAAGTTGAGAACGGCGCCTTGGAGGCGGCTGCCGCGCAGGTCGGCACTGCGCAGGTCCGCGTGGGTGAGGAACACCCGGTCAAGGCGCGGTGCGCCATCGAACTCGAAGCCGCGCAGGAGCAGCCCGCACAGAGCGGCGTCGCGGAGGTCGATTCTGCGTGGCTCGTGGCGCTCCGGGCGGCGAGCGAGCACATCCACCGCGGCCTGGACATCGGGCGATGGCTGCGTTCCCTGCGGGAGCGACGGTCGGCCGGCATTCCGGGTTTCCGGCAGTGTCAGGTCGGCTGCGGGTGCCGGATCGGGGCGCGTGCGGTGCCGTACGAACGCGGCCAGGACGCTCACGACAGCCGCATGCTCATGAGGCGACTCGGACAGCACATGTTCAAGGCCGTACACCCCGCCCAGGCGCAGTTCCATCGTGTCCGAGGCCAGGTGCTGGATGGCCGTGCGGAACCGCTCCGTCACCTGGCCCCGCCGGGAGAGCAGGTAGTTGCGCGCCGTGTAGAAAAGACCGGCGAAGACAGTTGCCCCCGTCACCGTGGCAAGCACGGTCTGCCGAACCGCATTCACCGCGTCGGCCCGCTCTTTGCCCCGCAGCGAGCTCACGGTGTCGCCCGCCACCAGCCAGGAGACCGGCCCAAGCACCAGCAGTACGGCGCCCAGGACACCCACCACGACAATCCCGCCCCAGGCCACCGGCCGCCACCGGCGCCACCACACTCGCCAGCGGGCCCTCCGAGCCCCTTCAGCGCTCAAGCTTCCCCCACCGCCATCAGCAGACCGCGAACTCGTAGCTTACGGATATTCTCTCCGCGCCAAACCCGGCGGCTCTGCGCGCTGACCCAAGCTCGCCCGTACGCGACAACCACGGGAGCAGAGCCGTAGCCGACCACGAACCTATAGCCGGCCAAGTGCCGACGTCACAACCGTCAGCCTTCGGAACTACTCGCCTGGGGCATGGCCGACGATTCCGTCAATCGGCGGTCAGTCTCTGCGGAGGACGGGAACCGATACGGCATCTGCGCACGACTGCGGCTCAGTAAGATCCACCGCATGCCCTGGATACGACGGCGTGCGCGCCAAGCCCAGCCTCCTGAGGACCGCCTGCCCGACCTTGAGTTCCTCGCCCTCGTGAATGCAAGCCTTGAGGAGTTCGCCCCCGGCGTGACACGGGGCACCGAACTCAAGGGCAACTCGCTGAGCAGCCCACGCGGATGGGCAGTGGTCATGGCTCCTCCCGGCCATGGAGGCGGCCACCATTACGACCTCGTCGCACTGCCGGACGCAAGTATCCAGCCGGATGTGCCTTGCTTCATGGACTGCGTCGTGGCGATGTCCGGCGATCCCCGCAAGGCGGCCGACGCATGGGTGCAGACCGCGGGCGCGTGCATGCTTGAACTTCTGGACCCACGCGGGCACTTCGCGGACCACGCGGACCCCGATCACGAGCGCGGCGTCCCCGGCTGGCACTCGATCATCTCCGGCGCAGTCGGCTTCGGACTCGACGCCGCCGAGAACCGGCGCTTGCAGACTGCTCTTCTCAATGCGAACGTGCTCCATCGCATCGCGGGTACCTTCACCGCCGATCTCGAATCGCCGTTCTTCAACGGGGTCAAGGTCTTCTACGGCGGGCGCCCTGGCGCGATGGAGGTTGAGATCCGGGTCAACGGGGAGCGCCACGAAACCGCCTCGGCCGCGATGGCGACGCTGAACCTGCCCGAGCCCACAGTGTTCACGGCTGTTCGCTACTACGCACTGTTGCTCCCGGTGCCGACTGACCCCGGAGAGCCGCCCCACCCTCCCCGTCGGCGCGCCTCGACGCCGAGATGACCGAGCGCCTCGACTAGGTGGTCGCCAGGCTGGGGCTGGCGGATCATGTGACTACTAGGCTGCGACGATGGAACGCGTAACCGACGGCCCGTGAGTCTCGCCCCGTCTGCAGTTCCGGCCGAGGCCAATGACTACGACAGTTTCGCCGAGGCGTACTCGGCGGAGAACGAGAACAACCGACCGATCTGAGTGAACCGGTCCGCCGCCATCGCCCCACGGCGGATTCCCGCGCCGTAGCCGCTCATCGCACCCGCGCGTATGAGTCAAGCGCGGGGGCGAGGGCCGCGACCTCACCGCAGGAACAGGAGACGGCTGGTGCCGGCGGATGAGGAAAGGGGCGCGGGTTTCATGCCGTCAGCTGACGCGGCGGGCTGACGAAGCAGTCGGCCACGCTCCCCGACCTGCAGCACGATCGGGCAACAGGCTCGCCGTACTGCCGCAGCCCCCTTGGTCAGACCGCATCGACCACACCAGCTCACCCCTTGAGGTCCCGGGCGAGGTCATGCGGCGCTGTGCGGGTGCATCTGAGCGGCGATCGCCGGGGTGTCGAGGTCGCGGGCCATCAGGGTCACACCGGCCGCGAGGCCTCCGCCCGCGCCGGCGCCGGCGATCCGGGCGGGGTCGATGCCGGGACGGTGATCCCTTGGCCTCGAGGTCGCGGACTCGGCGGCTCGTCAGCCATCAAATCGGCCCAGCCGTGACGCCCGCCTCCGCGGCCTTCCTTGCTTGTCGCGTGCCGATCGGGGGTCAAGGCGTCCTGGTAGAGCCAGGCTGGTGAACGGTTGGAGACGGGGCGGGGGCTGGTGTCCCACGGGTGTCACGGAAGGGCAACCACTCCATCCGCGGGGCCGGGTGAGGCCGGCGAGGAGCCGCATCATGGTGCCGGCGGATAACGACAAGGGGGGTACGGGGCAATGGAATTCACGGTCGAGCGGACGATGAGAAGACGCGGGGCGCGGTGGATGGGCTGGGGGCTCGTCGCGTTGACGGGCGCGCTCGCGTGGCTGTTCGGCTCCTTGGGCGGCACCGTTCAGGGCCCGGCGTTGGTGGGGGCCCTGTCTGTGGTGGCGGTCTGGTACGGGTGGTATGAGCTGCGCAAGGCGCGGCGGCCGTTCCGGCTGCGGATCGACGGCTTCGGGATCACGCTGCACGACGCCGCACTGTCCTGGGAGCAGATCGACGCGGTCGCCCTGTGGCACGACCGCGCGGCGGATAGCGACACCACGCCGCCCGACCCGCGGCTGCTGCTCTGGACGACGCCGGGCGTGACGCTGCCGCGCAAAAAGGATCGCACCTGGGACGGCCGGAACCGCTACACCCTGGTGAACTGCGCGGACCTTGACCAGAGTGTCTCGCAGCTCACCGCTGCGCTCGCCGAGCACGGCCGCGCCCACTTCGAGACGGCGCCGCGCGCTGTACGGCCGCCGATCCCGGTGACCATCGCCGGGCCCGAACTGAGCGTCCCCGGCGGGGAGCGGATCTTCACGGCCGACCAGGGCGCCGGCCGGCGGACGGTCGTCTGGACGGTGCTGGCGCTTCTGTGCAGCGCGGTGTTCGTGTTGCTCAACCTGTACCTGATCTACCACCCCGAGCAGGCCGACTACGAAGCCGGCCCCGGGATCCCCGTCACGGTGGCGGCTCTCAGCGCGCTCGTCTTCTGGATCCAGGCGCGCTTCTCCTACGTCCGCTGGCGCAAGCCGTTGCGGCTGCGGATCGGCGCGGCAGGCATCGGCATGCGCGAGGTGTCCGGTGAGGAGAGGTACTTCCAGTGGGCGCAGATAGCCACCGTCACGGTCGGGCCGCAGCACGGCTTCGCCCCCCACCCCTGCCTCACGGTGTGGCCCCTGCCGGGCACTCACGCCCACGACCATCCCAGCCACCTGTCCGACGGTCACCGGGCCTACGTCCTGGACCGGCTGGACCGGTTCCCGGGGGGCGCGGAGGCAGTCGTGCCGGTGCTGCGGGCGTACGCGGGCGAGCGGTACGCCGCGACGGCGTGACCGCCCGCGGAAAAGGAGTTCCGTCCCCTCGGGACGGCCGGGCATGCCTGGTCGGCCTGCTCAGTCGGCACGCTTCAAGTCTGTGCTGTTCCACGAAGCGACGGCCATCTGAGCGCGTCTGATCCGCTCACGCGGCACATCGCTCCGGGCCCGGAGTGCCGGGGAAAAGACAGACCCTGGATGGGCGTCGCCACCACGTCGCCGACGAAGCAGTCAACAGGGTGAACGTGCCTGGTGCCGTGTTACGCCCCAGAAATGCGGCGGCCGCCTCGGCGATCGGAGCCGCGGTCGCCGCTGCCGGCAGCGCCGGTTACGCCACTGGGCGCCGCCCCGACCACCTTGCCGGACGCAGCACCGGCCGCGGCCGGGCGATCGGCACTGCCCGCCCGCCCCGGGCGCTGTGGGCTGGGGCCCTGTGATGAGGATGGCTCGGGTCCCGGTGCGGGTCGGTTGCGGGCGGACATGGTGTTCGGCTCGCCGGCGGTCCGGTCTGCCACGCCATGAGGTGGGCCACGCCTCCGGCGGCCACGCAGTCGGAACGGTGGTTCCACGCGGGGTCCTCCGTGATGAGGTCGGCCTGCGGGACCGCATGGCAGAGCCGGAAACGGGTGTTCAGCAGTCGTCAGTTGGCTGGTCATTCGTAAGTCGGCGATTTTGCGGCTGGACGGCTGGGCCTCGCCTTTCGGAGTGAACCTCCGTCCGGGTGACTTGTTGCGCACCCTGACGAAGTAACGGCCGACAGATATCGGGGCGTTGGACGGCGCTGACGGATCACCACGGTCGAGGCCGAGTGGCGACTCGGCGGTCACCGAATCAAACTGGAGCGCATGGTTTCATGATCGCAGATGGAGGACGACCTCGTGGCTTCTGGACTCTCGTCCCGGCCATTTCTGAACGCGGGGGCACGGACCGGCCACCGGCCGAGGGGTGCCGAGTTTCTTCGAGGAGCGTGAAATGGTGGAGAAGTCTGGCGATGTCGCGACAACAGGCCCGGACAAGCCGGCGGTCGTCGGGTCCGGCAGCCCAGACCCGACGGCGCAGGGCACTGACACCGAGGGGAAACTCGCCGAAGTTCTGGCAGACCTTGTGTCCATCGAACGGGTTTCGGCCGAAAGCCACTTCTTCGACGACCTTGGCGCCAATTCCTTGGTCATGGCTCAGTTCTGCGCGCGCATCAGGAAGCGTTCGGATCTGCCGTCGGCGTCCATGAAGGACATCTACCGGTACCCGACGATCCGAAGCCTGGCCGCAGGTCTCACGGCGACCACACCCTCCCCTGTCGAGACAGCGCAGCTGTCGCAGCCGGTTCCGGTGACACCGCCGGCACCGGTGAACTCGGGGAACACGCTGGATTATGTTCTGTGCGGAACGCTCCAGTTGACGGCCTTCCTGGCCTATTCCTTCGTCACCGGACTTGTCGCCGCTCAAGGCTACGAGTGGATCGCCAACGGTTCGGGGCTTGTCGACATCTATCTACGGTCCGTCACGTTCGGCGGCATCGCATTCATCGCGATGATCACGTTCCCGATCGCGGCCAAATGGATCCTCATCGGGCGCTGGAAGTCCCATGAGTTCCCCGTCTGGAGTCCGACCTATCTGCGCTTCTGGATCGTCAAGGTACTGCTCCACGCCAACCCGATGATCTTCTTCGTCGGGAATCCGCTGTACGTGCTGTACCTGCGGGCGCTCGGCGCGCGAATCGGCAAGGGAGTCACGATCCTTTCCCGCCAAGTCCCGGTCTGCACCGACCTGCTCACGATCGGCGCCGGTACGGTCATCCGCAAGGACTCGTACTTCCTCTGCTACCGCGCGCACGCCGGACGCATCCAGACCGGTCGGGTCACCCTCGGCCGGGACGTCTACATCGGCGAGAAGACCGTACTCGACATCGGCACCACGATGGGCGACGGAGCTCAGCTCGGACACGCATCCGCCCTGTATCGCGGCCAGGTGATTCCGGACGGCGAGCGGCACCACGGAGTCCCGGCACAGCCCACGGAGATCAACTATGTGAGGGTGGCGCCGGCCGAGTGTGGCACCATGCGTCGCACCGGCTTCAGCCTCGCCACCGTGCTTCAGCTCTTCCTGTTGTACATTCCGCTGGGCGTCGGCGGCGTGTACATGCTGTTCGACCAGATTCCGACGCTGGGCGACCGGCTGAACCCGGACACGAATGACATCCCGGCCACGGAGCTCCTCGTCGACGCACTGGTCGTGTCCGCCGTGCTGTTCTTCGGCTTCGTCGTCATGGGCCTCGCCGCTCAGTACACCCTTCCGCGCCTGGCGGCTCTGGCGATCAAGCCCGACAAGGCCTATCCCCTCTACGGCTTCCATTACGGTGCGCACCAAGCGATTGCGCGCTTCACGAACATCAAGTTCTTCGCCTGGCTCTTCGGCGACAGCTCGTATATCGTCCACTATCTTCGCGGCCTCGGATACGACTTGTCCCGGGTCGAGCAGACCGGGTCCAACTTCGGCACAGATGTGCGCCATGAGTCCCCGTACCTGGTATCCGTGGGCAGTGGCACGATGGTGGCCGACGGGCTCTCCATCGTCAATGCGGAGTACTCGAGTACGTCCTTCAAGGTGTCCCGGGCCACTATCGGCGCGCACAACTTCCTTGGCAACCACATCGCCTATCCCGCAGGCGGCAGGACCGGTGAGAACTGCCTGCTGGCAACCAAGGTGATGGTTCCCCTCGACGGCGAGATCCGCGAGGGAGTCGGACTACTCGGCTCGCCGCCCTTCGAGATCCCCCGAACGGTGGAACGCGACTCCCGCTTCGACCATATGAGCACCGGGGACGAACTACGCCGCAACCTGTCCGCGAAAAACCGCTACAACCTCCGTTCGATGGCTTTCCATCTGTCCCTGCGGTGGCTGCACACTTTCGTCCTCACGGCCTTCGGTCTGGTTTCACTCCGTCTGTACGGCGTCATCGGGCATGTGGTGATCGCCACCTACCTGGCACTCACTCTCACTTTCACCACCGTCTACTTCGTCCTGATCGAGCGCTGCATCGCGTCGTTCCGCCCGCTGCGCCCCCAGTTGTGCTCCATCTATGACCCTTACTTCTGGTGGCACGAGCGTCTGTGGAAGGTGCCGGACGAATACCTCAACGTTTTCAACGGCACGCCCTTCAAGAACATCGTCTCGCGGCTGCTCGGTGTGCGGATCGGCCGCCGAGTCTTCGACGACGGCTGCTACGTGACCGAGCGGACGCTCACCACCATCGGAGACGACTGCATGCTCAATGCGGGGACCAAGATCCAGTGTCATTCGCAGGAGGACGGCACCTTCAAGTCCGACCACAGCACCCTCGGCGCAGGCTGCACCCTCGGAGTCGGCGCCCTTGTGCACTACAGCGTGACAATGGGTGACGGCGTCGTACTGGCGCCCGACTCCTTCCTCATGAAAGGCGAAGAAGTCCCCTCGCACGCACGCTGGGGTGGAAACCCCGCGGCTCAGATGCCGGATACTCCCGGGGGGACCCGCGGCATCGGCCCGGCGCCGGCGGCAGCTACGTCCTCGGCGGGCGACGCCGCGACGGAGAATTGAGGAAGGCCGCTCCATGGGATCGCACGCATAGCGGGACGCGTCTTGGGCGGTGTGCTGACCGCCGGCCGATTCACTGCGGTTCCCCGGTGGGTGCGGGAGCCGGTGGTAGGCGTGTTCGAGTCCGTGGCGGCGGTGCCTGACGCCGTGGCGGCCAAGGTGCGTGTGCCGGCACATGATCTGGGAGCGCGGGTGAGCCCGGGACTTCTGGCGACGCACGCCGCGGTGACGGCTTGTCCGCCCCGGGTCCGGGGGCAGCGCCGGATGGGCGTCCCGCTCTGTCTCTCCGGCAGGCATGGGGCGGCGCGGCCTGGCCTGTGGTGACGTGCAGCGGGACGGTGATGATCCAGGCGTCGTAGATGTGCTGCTACCACCGCCCTGGTTCCGGCCCTGCTCGTCACGATCGGACGGGAGGTCACCCGATGACACATGATCAAGTTGCGTGATCACGGCCGACGACAAGGCCACTCGTACCAAGCCCGCCAGGTCACCCCACTCGACCTGCGAAATCAGGACGAAAGATCCTCTTACAGGCTCATGACGTGCTCCCTCTTGACAATCTATTCAGCCATCAAGAACTCTGCATGCCGTTATGCAGGCCCGGCAACCCGAGGTCCGTCGGCAACAGGACCGAGGAGGGACAACGGATCATGGCAGAGGCTCTTGTCGAGCAGCGCTCCATCGATGTCGTACCGGACGAGGAACGACACGGGACCGCCTTCTCACAGTTCACACTCTGGCTCGGTGCCAACCTTCAGATCACCGCCGTGGTGACCGGCGCACTCGCCGTCGTCTTCGGCGGGGACGTCGTCTGGTCGCTGGTCGGCCTGGTGGTGGGCAACTTGCTGGGCGGCGCCGTGATGGCGCTGCACTCCGCGCAGGGTCCCAAGCTGGGCCTCCCGCAGATGATCCAATCGCGCGCCCAGTTCGGCGTGCGCGGCGCAGTGGTCCCGCTGCTGCTCGTGATCCTGATGTACGTCGGGTTCTTCGCGAGCGGCACGGTGCTCGCGGGTCAGGCGGTCGGCGAACTCACCCACACGAGCCACACCTCAGGCATCGTGATCTTCGCCGTGGTCACGGCGGTCACGGCGGTCGTCGGCTACCGCGTCATCCACGCCCTCGGCCGGTTCGCGAGCGTCGTCTGCGCGCTCGCCTTCATCTACCTGGCCATACGCCTGCTCGACAACGTGGACCTGTCGACGCTGCTGCACAACGCGCACTTCTCGCTGCCGATGTTCCTGCTCGCGATGTCGCTGTCGGCGTCCTGGCAACTCGCGTTCGGACCGTACGTCGCGGACTACTCGCGCTATCTGCCGCGCACCACCTCCGGCCGGGCGACCTTCTGGTGGACCCTGTCGGGCTCGGCGCTCGGCTCGCAGTGGTCGATGACGTTCGGCGTACTGGTGGCGGCGACGGCGGGCGACAAGTTCCTCGCGAACCAGGTCGGCTACGTCGTCGGCCTCGGCGGCGCGGGCCTGATCGCGTCGTTCCTCTACTTCGTGATCGCGCTCGGCAAGCTGACCGTCAACGTGCTCAACACGTACGGCGGCTTCATGTCGATGGTCACCAGCGTCAGCGGATTCCGCGGCCAGCGCGTGCTCTCGCAGCGCGGTCGGGCCGCGTACATCGCTCTGATCATGATCGCGGGCACGGCGGTCGCGCTCCTCGGCAAGGACAGCTTCCTGGCCTCGTTCAAGGACTTCCTGCTCTTCCTGCTGACCTTCTTCACGCCGTGGTCGGCCATCAACCTGGTCGACTACTACCTGATCTCGAAGGAGCGGTACGACATCCCGGCGCTCTTCGACCCCGCGGGCCGCTACGGGGCCTGGCGCTGGGACGCGCTCGGGGTCTACGCGGTGGGTCTGCTCGCCCAACTGCCGTTCCTCTCCACGGCCTTCTACACGGGCCCGCTGGTCGCCCCGCTGGGCGGCGCGGACATCTCCTGGATCGTCGGTCTCGTGGCGCCCGCGCTGCTGTACTGGCTGTTGGCCCGGAGAAACCCGCCCCTGCCGACGGGGAAGCAGCCCAACACCATGACGGGGGCCAGCCCCAAGGCCGAGGCTGTATGAGGCTGAGCCCTATGCGGTGACGCGGACCAGTCGCTCGCAGCGGCAGACGGTTGCTGCGAGCGAGTCCGAGCAAGGCCGGGGAGTTCCGAGCATGGTGCTCGTAGCGGGGCTTGAGCCCCGGCGGCCGGTCAGCCAGGAGAAGGTGCGCTCGATGACCCATCCGCTGCGCCCCAGTCGTTCGCTGGACTCGACTCCTTTGTGCGCGATGCGGACGCCGATGCGCTCGCCACGTAACCGATGCTTCGGCATCACCGCGGCGGCCAGGCGCTACACGTGGTGCGGGAGTGCAAAGGTCGGCTCGACGACGTAGCGGGGCTTCCCCAAGAGCAGGGTGGGGAAGCCCCTCAGCGCGCCCCACGGCCAGCAGTCACAACCGCTCTCCCGCAGCCCTCCCGGCGTCGGTCAGCCCGCCGCACTGTGTGTACCTCACATCCCAGACCTACCGGATCACACCGACTCTCAGCGGGCGTACGACCCCGACATCACCCATCAAGTTCAGCGGTGTCGCGTCAGGCAACGTTCGCCGCGTCGACGAATTCCTGCAGGCGCTCATCGGTGGCATGCCGGTGCCGCCCGTTGATCAACCGGCGCATCATGCTGCCCAGCTTCTTGTGGCCGGCGTAGTCGGTGCCCTCGAGGGTGAACTGGACCTCGCTGCGGCTCAGCCCATCTGGTCGAGACCGATCACCACTGCACCGTGATCGGTGAGGGTCGCTCTTGATGGCCTGAGTGGACTGCGAGAGCGTCCAGCGCGCCGAATCTGAGATGCAGCGTGCGGAAAGCGGGCGGTCCCCACTCGGTACGCACCTTGGAGCTGCGCGCCCTCGCCATGGCCGCGGCCGGCCGCCCCGCACCGGCCGTCCAGCGCTTCTCGCTCGCGGAGGCGGCCGCTGCCCGCCGGGCGCTGGAGACGCGGGCAACGGTCGTGACGGTGATGATCAAGCCCTGAACGCGAGGGTCGCTCCGGCAGGCGGAACCACCGATCGGCGGCATGTTGAGGAGCGATCTTCCCGGGCGATGGCCTTGACGCGCCCCCATCCGTAAGTCAATACTTACCGTTCGTGGGTACTTACCAAGCTGGCGATCCGCTGGGCGCTCTGGGCGATCCCACCAGGCGCGCCATCGTCGAGCGCCTGGCTGACAGGCCGCGCGCGGTCGGCGAACTCGCCGACGAGCTCCCGGTCAGCAGACCCGCGGTGTCCCAACACCTGAAGGTGCTCAAGAACGCCGGGCTCGTGAGCGAGCGAGCGGACGGCACTCGCCGGATCTACCGGCTCAACCCAGCCGGCGTGGCCGCGCTGCGCGATCAACTCGAGACGTTCTGGAACCGGGCGTTGGCCGGCTACCAGGACGTCGCCGAAGAACCGGAAGAGGAAAATTCATGACCCAGGAAGCCACCACCGTGGTCCGCAGGGAGATCGTGGTCGACGCGCCGCTCGAGCGGGCGTTCACCGTGTTCACGGAGCGGTTCGGCGACTTCAAGCCGCCGGAGCACAACCTTCTCGCGGTGGAGATCGCCGAGACCGTGTTCGAGCCGAAGGTCGGCGGCCATATCTACGACCGCGGCGTGGACGGCAGCGAGTGCCGCTGGGCGCGCGTCCTCGCCTACGAGCCGCCGGACCGGGTCGTGTTCAGCTGGGACATCGACCCCCAGTGGCAGATCGAGACCGAACCGGAGAACACCAGCGAGGTCGAGGTCCGGTTCGTCGCCGAGGCCCCGGAGCGCACCAGGGTGGAGCTGGAGCACCGCAACATCGAGCGGCACGGCCCCGGCTGGCAGGCTGTCGCCGGCGGTGTCGCCGACGACGCCGGGTGGCCGCTGTACCTGGCTCGCTACGCCGCCCTGCTCGGATCCGGCAGCTGAAGGCCGTCCATCACGCGTGATCCCGGGAGGTGAAGAGAGGCCGACCGGCATCGCCCTGCCCGGAACGTGGGAGATGGGAGGCGGTGGCCCCGCTGATGGAGCGCGGCCACCGCCCGTCCGCGCCGTGCCCAGGGCGGCTCTGGGAAAGCGGTCCTGAGGTGTCCGGATCGCTGGATTCTCGCGGAGATCCGTGAGGTCAGCCGGCGTACTCAGTCACGACAGGATGTAACTCAGCGCTATAGTTGGCGAGTTGAGCGTTGTGCTCGGCGAGCAAGCTGATCTCGGCCCCGGCACGCAAGTCCTCGCCGCTCGAATCGACCGAGACGCCACAACCCAACTCACCTGGGGTCATGGCGCATCAGCGCACAAGGCTCACATGTCGGGGTGTCGTCAAGGCTCCGCGTCAGGACGGGGCGAGGACGCAGAACTCGTGGCCCTCCGGGTCGGCCAGGCACGTCCACGGGACGTCGCCCTGGCCGAGGTCGAGGTCGGTGGCGCCGAGTGCCCGCAGCCGGGCCACCTCCGCCGCCTTGTCGTCACCGGGGTTCGGCAGCAGGTCAAGATGGACGCGGTCTGGCACGGTCTTCACGTCGGGTGTGCGGAGGAACTCGAGATACGGGCCGACACCCTTGGCGGAGCGCAACGTCGCATGATCGTCGGTCACCTCGTGCAGGGTCCAGTCCATCGCCTCGTTCCAGAACCGTGCCATGGCCCGGGGATCCGCGCAGTCGACCACCACTGCGGCGATCGGTCCGGTGTCCCGGTAGATCTCCCGAGGCTCCAGCACGCAGAACTCGTTGCCCTCGGGGTCGGCGAGGACCGTCCACGGCACATCGCCCTGACCCACGTGGGCGGGCGTCGCCCCCAGAGCCTGGAGGCGCGCGACCAACTCCGCCTGATGGTCCGCAGAGCTGGTGGCGAGATCGAGGTGCACACGATTCTTTGTCGCCGTCTTGGGCTCCGGAACGGGAACGACGTCGACGCAGACGGCGACCGGGTCCGGCCAAACAAGGCCGCCGGCGGGTCCGACGTAGGCCGTCACGCCGGGGCTGTAAGCACTCCAGCCGAGCGCCTCCGCCCAGAACCGGCCGACCGCCGCGCCATCACGACCCTTGATGTTCACCTGAACTGGTCGCAGTGCCATGCCGGCGATCCTATGCACCCGCACTGCACACACATCCGGGTGGCGACGACTCGCCGTAATCCACGACGTCTTGACAGACGACAGAGGTCGACCTAGTTTTACAAGCGCTAGCTTGTACAAGGAACTGCTTGTGCATCCGGGAGGAGACCGGGATGACCAGCACCACCAGCACGCGGACCGAGGACTTCAGCGCGGTCTTGAACCTCCCCTCCAGCCCCGACGCCGTGTCGGCGCTCTTCACCTCCGCCGCAGGCGTCAGCCGCTGGTGGGGCCCGACCGAGGGCGATGAAGCAGTCGGCGGCACGCTCGTCACCAGCTTCGGCGACCACGGCGTCAACGCGATGCGTGTCCTCGAAGCCGGACCCAGCCGCGTGGTCTGGGAGTCCATCGCGCCCGACGGGATCACCCCGACCGGGCACGCGCAGGAGTGGCTCGGCACGACGATGGAGTTCGACATCGTCCCCGCCGGCAGCGGCACCGAGCTCCGCTTCCGGCACGCCGGCCTGACCCCGCAGCTCGAGTGCTGGGACTCCTGTGTCTCCGCCTGGACGTACTTCATGGCGAGCATCGAGACCTTTGCCAAGACCGGCATCGGCACCCCGTTCGGGGCTTGAGATCCTGGTCCGATGGCAGAGTCGAAGCAGTCGACGCCCGCGGCAACCGATGTGGTGCTGCGGGCGCTCGCCGACCCGCACCGCCGACAGATCCTGCGCCTCGTCCAACACGCCGAACTGCCTGCGGGCCAGATCGCGGCGAGCTTCACCCTCACCCAGCAGGCGGTCAGCCAGCACATCGGGGTACTCAAACAGGCCGGCCTCCTCACCGAGCGCCGCGAGGGAACCCGTCGCCTCTACGCGCTGCGCCACGAGTCGCTCGAGCCGGTGCGCGAGCTGCTCTCCGAGTTCTGGCCCGACGCCCTCAGCCGCCTGAAGAAGGCCGTCGAGACGGCCCATCCCCGACCACCGAAGAGGTAGCCGTGACCGCTCAGATCCGCAATGACGTCATTGTCGCGACCGAGCACATCAAGGCACCGCCCGAGGTGGTCTTCCCGTACTTCACCGACCCCGCGCTCATCGTCGAGTGGGTCGGTGAACGGGCCGAGCTCGACCCGCAGCCCGGTGGCGTGTTCTCGCTCGACATGGGTGAGGTCGTCGCCCGCGGTGCCTACATCACCGTCGAGCCGCCGTACCGCGTCGTGTTCAGCTGGGGCATCCCCGGCAACGACGCGCTGCCGCCCGGCGGATCGACCGTCGAAGTCACGCTGACACGTGACGGCGACGACACGCTGGTCGTACTCACGCACCGCGGCCTGCCGCCCACCCACATCGGCAACCACCGCGCCGGCTGGGAGCACCGGCTCGGGCGGCTGCGCGTCGAGGCCGGCTGAACCAGTTGCATGTTGGTGTACGGGCTCGGGGCATCCGTCCATGCCGAAGTCCGGCGCGGTGTGCTTGCCAGCGGCACTGAAGGGTGGGGGCGCAAGGTTCAGGGTCGTGCCCGAGGCCTCCGTGCGGTGAAGATTCGACACCTCCACCTCGCACGGAGGCTTTCGTCACGATCGAGAACCAACTTCAACAACGCTCGTGGTCAGCGCATCTAGCTGATCCGCAGGCTCGCGATCAGCCCGTCCTTCAGAACGAAGGTCATGGGGCCGGTGCCGTTGTAGCCGTTGCCCGAGACGGTCAGCGTCACCACGTAGGTGTCCTCGGAAGACTTGTCAACGCCCTTGAGGGCGAAGTGCGCCTGGACGCCGATGTTGTCAGTGCCGTTCCAACTACTCACGCCGTCCCGTCCGTGGAACTCGCGGCCCCAGTCATTGAGATACGCGTCAGGGGTGAAAGCGGCCACAAAGGCCGCCGCATCGCCTTCGTTGGTCGCGTCGATGAACGTGCGGATGGCGGGGGGAATCTCGATGTCCGTCACGGTGACGACTCCTTCGCTTCAGGTCGGTTCGGGACTGGCCGCATTGCGGCCGAGCAGCCCTGTCCGACGTCAACGAGCGCGGCAGCGATGGCCATTCCGCCCGGACGCCGGTAGAACGCCTGTCGAGGAGTTCCGACGGGTGCGTTCCCGCCGGCTGCCGCTCGTGTCCCAGGGGACCGTGTCGGTCCCCGCGACAGAGTCGGGTGCCCCAGCTGGAAGGCAGATCCCTTCGGCGTGCCGCACCCCCATCGTTGAGCCGGCCTGACGTAGGGGCGGCCCGGCCTTGGCCTCTGGGCGCGGAGCCGGACCGAATAAACCATCCGGTTGTTTTCTCGAACGAGGCACGCTAGATTTCCAACCAACCGGATGGATGCAAGTTCAGTGACGGGCCAGCGTCACAGCGCCGTCACCTCAGTCAGTCAATTCAGCTTGGAGCAACGATCATGGGCACATGGTTGGTCACCGGTGCGTCGTCGGGCATCGGCCGCAAGGTCGCGGAGCAGCTTCTCAAGCGCGGTGACAAGGTCGCCGCCGTGGCACGGCGCAGGGACCGCCTGAACGACCTGGCCGAACAGTACGGCGACCAGATCTGGACGGCCCAGCTCGACGTCACCGACACCGAGGCCCTGCGCGCCGTGATCGACCGAGTCTTCGCGGAGCTTGGTCAGGTGGACGTCGTCTTCTCCAACGCCGGCTCCGGCGCCGTCGGTGCCGCCGAGGAACTCGAGGACTCGATGATCGAGCAGCAGATCGCCCTCAACCTGGTGGCCCCGATCCAGCTCGCCCGCGCCGTATTCCCCCGCCTGCGCGCCCAGGGCGGCGGCCGATTCATCCAGACCTCCACCATGGGCGGTCAGATCACCTCGCCGGGCGCCGGCATGTACCACGCCTCCAAGTGGGGTGTGGAGGGCTTCCTGGAGTCGGTGGCCCCTGAGGTCGCGCCGTTCGGCATCGGGATCACGCTGGTGGAGCCTGGCGTCGTGCGCACCGACTTCGGCGCCGCACTCTCCATCGCCCCGCCGATCCCCGCCTACACCTCGACCCCGGTCGGCCAGATGCGCCAGTACATCGAGGCGTCGGGCGGCAACCTGACGGGCGACGCAAGCGGTGACCCCGAGAAGGTGGCGGCCGCGGTCATCGACTCCGTCAACATCAACCCAGCCCCCCTGCGGCTTGCGCTCGGCAGCGACTCCTACGGGGCCATCCAGGCCGCGCTCCAGCGTCGGCTCGCCCAGCTCGAGAGCACGAAGTCCATCTCCTTCTCCACCGACTACGACCAGTAGCCCACCCGGCGTACGTCCCTCAACAGCGCCCCTCCCTCCGGCCCGCCGGACAAGTGCCGGCAGCGGCAGTCCTGCCGGTTGTATCGACGGTCTCAGCACCCTCAGAGCAGAGTTAAGGAAACCCCCGTGAGCCTCACCGACTTCCGCACGCTCGGACGCACCGGTCTTCGCGTCAGCCCCCTGGCTCTGGGCACGATGACCTTCGGCGACCCTTCCTGGGGCGCCGACGAGCAGGCCTCGCTCGACATCCTCGCGCGCTACATCGACGCGGGCGGCAACTTCATCGACACCGCAAACCGCTATATGGAGGGGCGTTCCGAGCAGGTGATCGGCGCGTACCTGCGCAAGAACTCGCAGCAGCGGGACCGGCTCGTCATCGCGACCAAGTTCGCCCTCTCGATGGACCCCACCGACCCCAACAACGGCGGCACCAGCCGCAAGGCCATCCGCAAGCACATCGACGCCTCGCTGGAGCGGCTCGGCACCGACTACATCGACCTGTACTGGCAGCACAACTGGGACCAGCACACGCCGCTGGAGGAGACCATGTCCACACTGGACGACCTCGTCCGCGAGGGCAAGGTCCGCTATGTGGGCCTCTCCGACACTCCTGCCTGGGCGGTCGCCCGCATGGCGACGCTCGCCGAGTGGCGCGGCTGGGCCCCGGTCGCCGCCCTCCAGCTCGAATACTCGCTGCTGGAACGCACCTCCGAGGGCGAGCTGTTCGGCGCCGCGCGGGAACTCGGCCTCGGCGTCCTGCCCTGGAGTCCGCTCGCCAACGGCGTGCTGACCGGCAAGTACACGCGTGAGAATCACAACCCGGACGGTGCCGGTCGAGGCATGTTCGTCGACCACCATCTCAACGAGCGGACCTTCGTCCTGCTCGACGTGCTCGCCCGTATCGCCAAGGAACTGGACACCACGGTCGCCGCGGTCTCGCTGGCTTGGGTCCGCCAGCAGCCGTTGACCACGACCACGGTCATCGGAGCCCGCACGGTCGCACAACTCGAGGCCAACCTGGCCTCCCTGGACGTCACCCTCTCCCCCGGCCACCTCACCGAGCTCGACGGCCTCACCGCCCCGGCGCTCAACTTCCCCCTTCCCTTCCTCAAGGCTCTCGGCGTCCCCGCCCAGCAGGGCATGACGGTCATCAACGGTGTCAGAGCCGACGCTTGACCGATACGGCACACGGCTCGCCCTGTGGTGCACGTCCCTCACGGGTGGGTACCTCAGGGCATCGCTGCCAGGCCGTACGCACAGCGGGCTTCTCGGTACTGCTCCAGCGAGCGCGTGCCGGTTCGCGGATCACGGCCGTGTCCAAGTACAGGGTTGCGCAACGAGCCTAGAGCGCCCGCAGCTGACATGCCTTCAGCGTCGGATTGCTGATGCCGGCGCGCGGTCAGAAGGCGCGGTAGGAAAGGGACCCCTCCCCCGGCGTACAACGGGATCATGCGCAGCCCGGGACAGCGGTCCAGGGCGCCCGCAACGAAACGGACATACGGCGCATTCATCAGATGACGGGCCGACGCTCCATGCCGCACGGCCGCGACCCAATTGAGCGCCCGCGGGTCGATCGGCGCCCCCGGGTCACGGGCAGTGCACTCCCCGTATCCACCCCAACCGTCCCGGCGCAGGCGCGCGAGTTGCCCGGTGCGTAGGCAAACGACGTCGCCGCAACCGACCCGCGACGGAGACCCTTTGGCCTCGCCAGGACACCCAGCGTGCCCCGCACGTGGTCCGGGACCCAACGGCCCGTTTTCGAGCGATGTGCGGCGGCGACCGCGACGTACCGACCCGGTCGGTCCAACCCCCCCTTGCCGTTGGAGCGTTCATGGTGCGCGCCCCCTTGGCGTGCTCAAAGTCCACTCGGAGCGCGTCAAAGAGAGGAGACGGATCTCCGACTCCCCTACTGCGACCAACACTTCGGCCGGCCCCGGACACAGGCTCCGTCCCCACCCGAGGCGCTCCCCCTGCACGGACGGCGACCCAGCGAAAACATCCAAGGCCTCCCACTCGCCAACTCCCCCGCCTTCGTCTGCTCACGCAAATACAGCCCACACGTCAACCCGCCCCCGCGGCCTCGGCTTTCATGACGATTCCGGCATCAGGGGTTGACAGGACTCTTCTCACACCACAGCCTTTGGCAACGTTGTCATTCTTCGTTGGCACCGGGCGTGCCGAGCTGGTCGGCCAGGTCGCTCCGGCCCACGCCGCTGTCTTTTTTGATGGGACATCACGCTCATGAGAGATCAGGAGAGTCCGTCGCGGCACGTGTCGCGACGGTCGGTCGTCACCACGGGCTCCACACTGCTGGCAGGGTTCGGCCTCGGATCGCTGATGCCCGTGGCGACCGCCGCGGCCGCCGGCACCGACGCGTCCACCGCCTCCTCCTCGCCACAGGAACTCGCGCTCTACCGGCCGGTCACGGTGTCCTCGACGGCCTACGCGCCCACCCCGGCGGAGTTCGTGGTCGACCGGCTCACCTCGCCGGGCGTGCGCGGCAGTGGCTGGCGAGCGGAGGCGAGCGATCCGCAGTGGATATCGATCGATCTTCAGTCCGTCTGCGATGTCACGTGGATCCGTCTGACCTTCGAGGCGGACGCGAGCGACCCCGTCTTCACGCCGCCCAGCACCGGCAATCCGAACAGCGGCACCACGGGCAAGGAGATCCTGTCCAGCTACGCCGTCGAGTTCGTGGTGGAGACCTCCCAGGACAACAAGTCCTGGACGAGCGTCTACCGTACGACCGCCGGCACCGGCGGAGTCGTGAACCTCCAGCTTCCGCGTCCGGTGTCGGCCCGCTGGGTGCGGATGACCTCGCGTCGGCGCTCCAGCGCCAACCCGCTGGGGCTGAACGGCTTCGAGGTCTACGGCACGCCCAAGGGGCGTCGTCCTTCCGCCACCGGCTGGACCGACTGGGGTACCGACACGAGTCGCCCGCCGAAGCTGGCGGTAGCCGCCGACGGCACCGTGCCGCTGGAGTCGGGCTGGCGGTTGACGCTCGACGACTGGGCCGACGCCGAGGGTTCGGCTCTGTCGCGGACGTCCGTCGACACGAGCGGCTGGCTGCCGGCCACCGTGCCGGGCACGGTCCTGACCTCGCTCGTGGACCAGGGCAAGCTGCCCGACCCGGTTGTCGGCTTGAACAACCTGCACGTCCCCGAAGCGTTGTCGCGGCACTCCTGGTGGTACAAGCGCGATTTCGAGCTGCCGCGCGGTCTGCGCACGGGTGGTGGCCGGCGCATCTGGCTGGAGTTCGACGGCATCAACCACAAGGCCGACATCTGGCTCAACGGTCAGCACGTGGGCGGTCTGACGTACCCCTTCGCCCGCTCGGCCCACGACGTGACCGGACTGCTCACAGCAGGCGAGACCAACGCGCTCGCGGTGCGGATCGACCCCATGCCGGTCCCGGGCAGCCCCGGTGACAAGGGCCCGGCCGGCGAGTCCTGGGTGGACGCCGGCGCCAACCAGATGAACCTCAATTCACCCACGTACCTGGCTTCCTCGGGCTGGGACTGGATGCCCGCGGTGCGGGACCGGGCGGCCGGCATCTGGAACCACGTCCGGCTGCGCTCCACCGGCCACGTCGTCATCGGCGACCCGCGTGTGGACACCGTCCTGCCGGACCTGCCCGACGTGTCGGTTGCCGAGCTGACCGTCGTCGTCCCGGTGCGCAACGCCGACACCGCCGACCACCAGGCGATCGTCGTCGCGTCCTTCGAGGACGTCCGGGTGAGTAAGGTCGTCACCGTCCCGGCCGGACAGAGCGTCGATGTCACGTTCGCCCCGGACGCCTTCCGCCAACTGCGGCTGCGCAACCCCAAGCTGTGGTGGCCCAATGGGCTCGGTGACGCCGACCTGCACACGCTCACCCTCGTGGCGTCGGTGGACGGCGCAGAGAGCGACCGCCGCACCACGCGGTTCGGCATCCGGCAGTTCGGCTACGAGTACAAGGTGCCGCTGCCCTTCGCCGCCTCCGGAGACGCCTACACGCAGACCGTGACCTTCGAGCGGCAGCAGGCCCGCCACGTGCGCGTCAAGTGCCTCACCCGGGCCACCTCCTGGGGCTCCTCGCTGTGGACCCTGTCCGTACTCGACAGCACCCGGCCCACCACGGATCTCGCACTGCACGCACCGGCCGAGGCATCGAGCGTGGACGAAAGCGACCACGGCGCGGCCAACGCGACCGACGGCGACCCGAACACCCGCTGGTCCTCCGCCTACGAGGACGACCAGTGGATCACGGTCGACCTGGGTTCCCAGCAGTCCTTCGACCGGGTCGACCTGGTCTGGGAGCAGGCGTACGCGAAGACGTTCGTGGTGCAGGTTTCCGCCGACGGCTCCACCTGGACCGACGCGGCCTCCGTCGACAACACCGCCGTACCGCTGCCGTTCAACAACGGCAACGCGAGCCTCCAGGTCGAGGACTTCGACGCCCGTACGGCCCGCTACGTCCGTATCGCCTGCGGGGTGCGCAACACCAGCTGGGGCAACTCCCTGTGGTCACTGGGTGTCGTCAACAGCGCCGACCCCGGACACGATCTCGCACTTCACAGAACGGCGACCGCCTCCAGCGAAGACCCGGGCAACCCCGCCTCGAACGCCACGGACGGCAACCCAGGCAGCCGATGGTCGTCCGCCTACGAGGACAACCAGTGGATCCAGGTCGACCTCGGCTCGGCGCAGCAATTCGACCGTGTGGCCATCGTGTGGGAAGTGGCCTACCCGAAGACGTATGTCATCCAGGTCTCCGACGACGGCAGTTCGTGGACCGACGTGAAGTCGGTGTCCAACACTCCTGACCCGCTGACGATCACCGTGAACGGTGTCCGGGTACTGGTCCGCGGTGGCAACTGGGGCTGGGACGAGTTGCTGCGCCGAATGCCACCGGAGCGCATGGACGCGGCGGTGCGCATGCACCGCGACATGAACTTCACCATGATCCGCAACTGGGTGGGCACGTGCGACCGCGAGGAGTTCTTCGCGGCCTGTGACGAGCACGGCATCCTCGTGTGGAACGACTTCCCCAACGCGTGGGGGATGGACCCGCCGAACCACGACGACTTCATCTCGATCGCCCGGGACACCGTGCTGCGCTACCGCATCCACCCCAGTGTGGTCGTCTGGTGCGGCGCGAACGAGGGCAACCCGCCCGCTGCGATCGACAAGGGCATGCGCGACGCGGTCGAGCAGCAGGCACCCGGTCTGCTCTACCAGAACAACTCGGCGGGCGGGATCATCACCGGCGGCGGCCCCTACGGGTGGGTCGAGCCGCAGAAATACTTCGACGCCTCCACGTACGGGAGCAGGGACTTCGGCTTCCACACCGAGATCGGCATGCCGGTCGTGTCCACCGCAGCGAGCATGCGCAACATGACGGGCGACGAGCCCGAGTGGCCGATTCGCGGGGCGTGGTACTACCACGACTGGAGCGAGCACGGGAACCAGGCGCCGCAGACGTACAAGGCGGCCATCGAGACCCGCCTCGGGCAGGCGCGGGACCTCGACGACTTCGCCCGCAAGGCCCAGTTCGTCAACTACGAGAACACACGGGCGATGTTCGAGGCGTGGAACGCCAACCTCTGGGACAACGCCACCGGTCTGATGCTGTGGATGTCCCACCCCGCCTGGCACAGCACGGTCTGGCAGACCTACGACTACGACTTCGACGTCAACGGCACCTACTACGGCGCCCGCGCGGCCTGCGAGCCCCTGCACGTGCAGGCCGACCCTGAGGGCCGGGTCATCGCGGTCAACCACACCCGCCAGGACCTGAAGCACGCCACGGTCTCCGCCACGCTGTTCGATCTGACCGGCAGCCGGCTGGGCAGGACCAAGAGCGTCCAACTGGACGTGGCGTCGGCCGCCACCGCGAAGGCGTTCACCGCCGCGTGGACGGACGACCTGCCCGATCTGCATCTCCTGCGGCTCACGCTGGAGAGTGCTGACGGCCGGTTGCTGTCCGACAACACCTACTGGCGCTACCGGACACCGGACGCCATGCGGAAGCTGACCGAGGCGCGGCAGGTGAAGGTCACCGGCTCGGTGACGCACCAGACGCAGTCCGGGGACCGTCACGAGCTGACCGCCACGATCCGCAACCGCAGTTCGGTGGTCGCCTCGATGGTCCGGCTGTCGCTGCTGGACGACGCCACGGGACACCGTGTGCTGCCGACCCTCTACAGCGACAACTACCTGTGGCTGCTGCCCGGTGAGTCCAGGACGGTCACCCTGTCCTGGCCCGCCCACGCCCTGCCCTCGCGCCGGCCCCGGCTCGAGGTGACGGCGTTCAACGGGAGTTCCACCTCGGTCCGTCCGTAGGGGTGCCCGGCCCCGGCGCTCGCCGCACCGGGGCCGTGTCTCCCACCAGACACACGGCGGCCCGCGACCGGCTTGACGGCGCGGGCCGTCACATCCACCACCGTCACCAGCGCACCGCGCACACCGCGCGGCATGCGCGACGTACTGACGGTACGCAGCTCCACCGGGCGCCTGAAGGGATCTTCGTCGACCACCAGCGTGAGCGCCGGACGGGTTGGGCTGCTAGGCCTGCGTGGCAGGGGCGAGCGGTCCGGTCCGGGGGTGGATCCGGTGCCGAGCGTATTCACTTGCGCCCCGAGGGCCGTGGGGGGCGCTATGTACTCGCTGGCGTGCGTGCGAAGGACGGACCGTGCGGTGTCATCTGCCGTCCAAGAGGCCGACAAGGAGGGCGTCCCAGTCCACGTCGTTCAGTTCCTCGACCGGCGGCACCATGTCGCAGGTGTCGAACAGCCACTTCTCCAGGGCGTGCCGGTCGATCTCGAACAGCGCACTGGCCCGACGCGTCGCAAGCCGAAGCCGCGGCAGGGACCGGCCTCGGCTGTGCACTGGCCAGGCCCGGACGTCCCCGATGCGGCTGGATACCAGCAGCCCCTCGCACAGCAGGTCGCGGCCGAGGTGCCAGGTGACGGCGGGGCCGTCCTCCGGCCGGAGGACGACGGTCACCAGCAAGGGGTCCTCAGGGGCGAACCGGAACTCGGCGCCGAGCGGGACCCGGACGTCCTCCCACAGCACCCGGTGCACGACCAGCGACAGGGGGCCGTACGCCCGGTTCCGGAGTGCTGTGCCTGTGGTTCGAACTGGTTCCCGCTCATGGAGACCACCCCTTGCATACGACGCTTCTCCTAACGTGGCCGCTGGAGGGCGTAGTACGCATCAGTCAGATGACTGGCAGTGGCATCTGCTCGCATCCGGCTCAGGACGGTGGCCCGGTCGTCCAACGCGGTCTCCACGTTCCAGCAACTGCCGCGCCATCTCGCAGCCGAAGCCGCTGCTGACACCAGTGATGAACCAAGTGTGTGAAGGCATACGTGCGTCCCCCATCAATCATCCAACTGGCTTGTTTCATTCAGGCCGCAGGTGTCCCCGCTTACCAACCAATCAGTTGGATTTTCGGTCGCGAGGCCGCGGTGATCGCACCACGTGCGTGGGCGGTGAAGGCGTTGGCGAGAGCCAGGACCTCCGCGTTTGCGCTGCGGGGCGACCAACAGAAGGCAAGGGCGTAGGCGGGAGGTGGCCCGCTGGGACGGCTGCGAGATCCGGCGGCAGACGGTCCGCCACAGCCGAGCGGGCCACCGTGATGAGGCGGCCGAGCGCGACCAGATCGATGATCTCGTCGCGGCCTGCCTCCGGGCAGTGACCCTGGTAGCTGGGCGGGTCCTGGAGATCGGCCAGGGTGACCGCGGGCCGCCGGCCCAGGAGGTGGTCCCCCACCTGGACGCCTTTCAGCCCCGTCAGATCATCGCTGGCGGGAACTGGTCCCGGCCGGGGTGAACACGGTGCTGGACACGGTCGGCAACCGCATCCGAGCGACCATGGCCACGGCGGCCCGGGACGGTGCACGTACGGCGTCCGTGGCGGACGTCGGTCATCCGGGCATCACTCCGATGTTCTGCCGCCTGAACGGTGAGGATCTGCGCGCCGTCGCGGAGTTGGCCGACGCAGGCCTGCTCAAGGTGCGGGTAGGTGCCACGTATCCGCAGGAGCGCACCGCCGACGCCCAGCGGGCGCTGGCGGCAGGGGGCTCAGGCGGCAAGATCGTCGTGACGATCGAGCTCTGATCGTCCGACGAGCTGCGTGGTGCCAGGCAGCCGTCTATCTGTCGGCCGCCTGGCACCGCGCGACGTGGACGACCTGGGCTCCGTGGCGCTGCCGGGTCCCCGGGCTTTCTCAAACCAGACGTTTGTCTTTTAAGCTGGCGCCATGGGTTACGACTCTTCCGCCACGCGTGCGCGTCTGATCGAGGCCGCGTACGCCGAGTTCGTGGCGTACGGCCTCGCCGGAGCCCGCGTCGAACGGATCGCCAAGAACGCACCGGCCAACAAACAGGCCATCTACGCGTACTTCGGCTCCAAGCACGATCTCTTCGACGCCGTCCTCGACAGCCGCCTGCGCGTCCTCGCCGACGTCGTGCCCTTCACCCCCGACGATCTCCCCGCCTACACCGCCGCCCTCTTCGACGCCTTCATCGCCGATCCCGACCTCATCCGCCTCACCCAGTGGAAGGCCCTCGAAAAGCCCGAAGCCTCCGCCACGGAACTCGAGGCCCATCTCTCCAAGGCCCAGGCCGTCGCGGACGCGCACGGCGCGGACCTGGAGGCCGGCATGGACGCGCTGATGATCGCCTTGGCCGCCGCACAGGCCTGGCTCGCCACCCCGCCGACCATCCGGAACCCGGGCAAGGACGACGAGGCGGCGCGGCTGAAAAGGCACCGTGCTGCGGTGATCGCCGCGGTCGAGGCGATGACGGACCGGTTGCTGCCGCCCGGCAAGTGACGTCGTCAGCGCAGCAGGGCAGACCCTGCACCTCCCACAGTCCGGCAGGCCGAGATCGTCAGGGCCTTCAAGCAGGCGTGAGAAGCCAACGACATCGACGCCCTCGTCGGCCTCCTCGACCCCGACGCCACCGCGACCGCCGATGTCGGCCGCCTCGCCAGCGCGGTGCTCCACCCGATCGAAGGGAGCGAGGAGATCGCCCGCGCCTGGGTCGAAATCGCCGCCCGAGTGCCCCACCTGACGCACCTGGAGCGCAGGGTAGACGGCCAGCCCGGCCTGGTGGCCCAGCATGACGGCGTCACGGTCACGGTGTACGCGTTCGACATCGCAGACGACCCGGATCAAGCACATCTGGGCGGTACGCAACCCCGAAAAGCTCCGACTGTTGACCGGTAATGGATGACGCCCCGGCACGATGCGCAGCTGCCTTGCGAACTACGACAACCCGTGACAGACCCGGCACTACTCCTGATCGTTGCCCGGTGCTCGCGCCGGCCACTACCGGGCTACGGCGCCACCTTCCGCACCCTCTGTAAGGGGCCCGAGCGCTAGCCGCCGGGGCAGTACCGGGAGTTCCACCATGACCATGTCCGGCTGGGTCCCCGAGTGAGCGGGCTGCGCCCTACCGAAGGAGCGGCGGATCTCTGGTGAAGCCCGCAGCAGTACCACCTGCATGGCGTTCACCGTCGCCGCTGTTCATGCCGTCCAGATTGCACGGCGCTCAGGGTGAAGCTCAGGGTGAACAGCCACCGACGGCCGAGCGGTGCACGCCGGGCGGCGCGGTCAACTCGCCTCATCGATGACGTCGAAGAGGTACTGCACCGCGAGGCTTTCGGCGTGCCGATGGCGTTCGATCGCCGCGCCTGTGTCGTCGCGCCACCGCCGGTACAGCTCGACGCTGGCCAGGAGCGCCTGACCGGCGCCGTGCCGGTCATAGCCGCACACGGTCCTCTGAAGGTCGCGCGCCTCATCCGGTGCGATCGACTCGAGGTGGCGCACGCCACGCGGGATTGCACCCACCCGGCGACCCGCCAGAGGGCCCAGCACGGCCTCGCGCAGGTAGGAGAGGAAGCCGATGACCTCGAACAGTTCACCGCGGCCGAGTTTCGTCGCACCGTAATGCACCCAGACCCAGAACCGGTCCTCGATCCACTGAAGGTCGAGCGACGCCGGTACTGGGGGATGCTCCGCGAGCGAGTCGGCCAGGCCACTGTCCCGGTCCCACAGGATGTCCGGGTCCTCAACGCGCTCGGCGAAGTCACAGGCCCGCACGAATTTGAAGTCGACATGGAGAAGGGGCGGCCCGACGAGCGTGATGATCAGGCGGGGTTCACCGACATGCTCCCCGGTGAAACCGGCCACCAGGGCGGCCCATGACCCGATCAGCGTGAGACGCTCCTTCATGACGGAGTCGAACGCCTCGTCGTCGATGACCACGATCAGGTCGACATCGGAGTAGATGTCGGGGTTTCCGTCCGCGATCGACCCCGAGACAGCAACACCCGTCACCCTCGGATCCTGCTGGATCCGAGGAAGTACGTCGCTGAGGAACCGGCTGTGCAGGGAGGGCACATCCATGGCATTCCTTCCGGTCGGAACAAAGTCTCGCAACGTACCACCCCACTAGGCCGGAACCACACGAAATAGCGGCGCGGCAAGGCGTGGCGAAGAAGGAGCCCGGCACTCGCGCACGGCCGAAGTTCCACAACCGCACCGTGGCGCCGGCCAGCAGCGCCTGGCCCGACGCAAAGCCACTCACGCGGCTGGCAGGGACGTGTACTGGTCCTGTCCGCCCGTACAGGTGAGGTGACGGCAGTGCGGATGCCGGCCCGGACGGCGCGTCACGTCACAACAGGCGTACCCCCCGCGGCGCTATGCGCTGGGGTCCCGGAGACCGACTGCATCATGCCGCCAGAACGGCTCCGCATAGACCAGCGTCCCCGTCATCCACGGCTCGTACTGCGGGAGCCTGACGGCCTGGAAGGCACCGTCGGGAATGCGCAAGGATGGTTTTCGGAAGCCCTGGTCACCGCCGGGAGTAAATCCGAAGCGTGAGTAATAGCCCGGATCGCCCTCGAGGAAGACGAGGGGGACGGATCGCTCGGCGAGGATTTTCAGTCCGTGCCGGACCAGGGCCGAGCCGATACCGCGCTTGTGGTGCTCAGGCATGACGGCCAACGGGCTGAGCACCTGCACCTCGACCAGACGTCGAGGGGCATCGAGCAGACTGCGGGTGAACATGACATGCCCGACGATCCGTCCCTCGCTCTCGGCGACCAGCGACAGACCGTCTGCGGGCGTGATGATCTGCCGCAGCGTATCGACCAGGTCGGCCACGACAGGGCCGTGGTCCCCGAACGCCCGCAGGTGAATGTCCCGTACAGGCTCACTGTCGCCAGGACGCTCTTCGCGAAGCTCCATGCCGGAAGGGTAGGGACACCACCCGGTCGCTCGCACACGGTTTTGGAGCCGAGGCAGCGCGGTAAGTGAACGCCCAGTCGCCCACCGGGCCAACCGCACCACCAACGCAACGACAACCAGGGAGTCGGTCGAACTCTTCCTGCCCATCGGCCTGGCGTCTCGCAGAAGCTACGGTCCCGGGTGCCGACACCCTTCGCGAGGTAATTCCCTGCGCCGCACGGCGCCGCCGCCTACCATGCGAGCCATGACCTGGCGACATTGATCCCGCAGCCGAGCCTCCCGAGGACCGCCTCGGAACGCCCTACCTCCGGCGTCCGAACTGTCCCTGCGGGAAGGCCTCATGACACATACACCTGCACGTACAACCGCCACCGGAATCAGGCGGCTGACGGCGACGCTGTACTCCTACGCATTCCTCAACGACTTCATCCTGCTCTACCCGGTGTACGCGCTGCTGTTCAGCGACACCGGCCTGCCGCTGTGGCAGATCTCCTCCCTCTTCGCCCTCTGGTCACTCACCGGCGTACTCCTCGAAGTGCCCTTCGGCGCCCTGGCTGACGCCGTCTCCCGCCGACTCGCGCTCTGGCTCGGCCCGCTCCTCACGGCCACCGGCTTCACCCTGTGGGTGCTGATCCCCTCGTACGGGGCCTTCGCAGCCGGCTTCGTCCTCTGGGGCGCCGGCGGAGCACTCAGCTCCGGTGCGCTGGAGGCACTCGTCTACGACGAACTGGAGCGGCTCGGCGCCGCCGGCCGGTACGCCCACGTCATGGGCCACGCCCGCGCGGCCGGCCTGGTGGCCGTGGTCGCGGCCATGGCGCTCGCCGGCCCCGTCCTCACCCTGGGCGGCTATTCCGCCGTCGGCGCGGCAAGCGCACTGGCCTGCCTGCTCGCGGCGGCGACAGCGACCCGGTTACCCGAACAGCCACCACCGGCCGCCCGCAGCGGCAGCTGGGCCACGACCCTGCGGGCCGGGCTCGCCGAAGCCCTTGCCGACCGGTCCGTGCGCACAGCCCTCCTGCTCGTCCCGGCCGTCGGCGCCGTATGGGGCGCACTCGACGAATACACCCCGCTCCTGGTCCAAGGCACCGGCGTAGCCGAGCACACCGTGCCCTACCTGCTCCTCGTGATCTGGGCCACCACCACGACAGGAAGCCTGCTGGCCGGAGCATGCTCACGCCTGAGCCAGAACGGCCTCGCCGTGCTGCTCGCCAGCGCCGCGCTCGCACTGGCCGCAGGGGCCGCACTGCGCACACCGGCCGGCCTCCTCCTCGTGGCGCTCGCCTTCGCAGGCTTCCAACTGGCCACCGTGCTCGCCGACGCCCGGCTCCAGGCCCGCATCGACGACCAGCGCCGGGCCACCCTCACCTCCCTCGCAAGCCTCGGCACCGACGTAGCGACCGTGGTGGTGTATGCCGCGTACACAGCCGTCACCTCCGCAACCTCCCACCATGCCGCCTTCGCTTGGGCCGCACTCCCCTACCTTGTGACCGCGCTGCTGATCACAGGCGGCAGACGAACCCCAACGAAGTGATCGCCAAGGCCGGCGACTCAGCCAGCAGACGGGTACACCCGAGCACCGCTCCAGCCCAGCCAACACCGCACCACGCCACCCGTTCTCCCCTCGAGCGCCGGACTCCTACGCACCGGGCACACGCAAGGCCGACCGCCAGGGCCGCCGCGCACCGCGGGGGGCCGAGCCCTGCGCTCGGCTCCTTCGTCGTCCGGCACAACGAGGACTGGCGTGACGACACCTTCAACTATCGTGAGAACGTGACCGACGGGCTCCGGACCATCCGCACGGGCGAACGCGTCCGCTTCCATGTCAGCGTCGAGAGCCCCGGCCGGGCGGAGTTCGTCGGTGCGCTCGACCAGCCCCACTCCGCCGAGTACGACCGGTGACCGCCCCCGGGTTTCCTCTGCTGGAGACTGTCACAGGGGCGCGCCAAGAGCTGACCGTCGTCCTGCCCGTGCGGCTGCTGCGCCTGCCCGACTGGTCCGAAGGCCCGTTCCCCTTCGAGTTGGGCAGCCGCCGCACCGACACCCACACGCGGTCCACCTACTTCGCACCCGCCTCCGCTCGCGCGCTGTACGGGGCGCCGGGACGGCCGCGTCGCTGGCACCTGCCCCTGGACGTCAAGCATGACGGGATGCATCTGCTGGGCCTGGAGCTTCTGCGCGCGGCCACGGCCCGCAACCCCGAACACGCCCTCGCCGTCCTGCACTTCAGCGTGGAAAGACCACTGCTGCCCGCACTGCGGGCCCTGGCGGGACGGCGGCTCGATCCCGCGGACGAACTCCTCAGTGGGCCCTTCGATCCGGCCCGGCTGCTGGCCGGCATCGCCGACGTCCGCGACCACGACGCGCCCTTCGCCATAGCCCGGCCCTACAGCATCGCCTTCATGACTCCGAGTCACCAGCACACTCCCGCCCTGCGCTCCGGCCCCGAAATGGCACTGCCCGCCACTGCGGACCGCTGGCTGTGGCAACTGGCCTCACGCTCCACACCCGAGGACTTCCCTCTTCCTCCGGAAACGGCCGACGAACAGCTCAAGGACACGGTGAGGATCTCGGCGGACTGGAGCGCCCTGGTGCTGCGTCAAGGGACCGCCTTCCTGGGTAACCGGCCCGACACCGGCACGGGCGACTTCTTCGAGTTCGGGGCGCTGCACTCCCGCACGGTCTATCTCGACGCCTTGCTCCTCGGCTCGCTCCAACGCGATCACATCGACGAGCTCACCGACGAACTCTCCGAGGTATTCACCTCCCCACGGATGGCACAACGAGTCGCCACGCTGGAGAGGAACATCGCCGTCTTCCGCAGCACCTACTGGCGACAACACCTCACCGCGCATGGCGCTGCCAACGATCTGCTGCTCGCCTTCCAACAACAGCATCGGCTGCCCGCCCGCTTCAACGAGATCCTCGCCGAAGCAGCCGATTACAGCAGGCTCGTACAGACGCAGGAGAGCCAGCAGATCAGCGGCGCCCTGGGTATCCTCACCATTCTCGGACTGCCCCTCGGCACCGCGCTGAGCATCCTCCAAGTCCTCGGCGACGGCTCCGTGACACACCTGCTCATCGCCCTCGCACTGTCCATCGCCGCCACAGCAGCAGCCCTCACCACACCCTACGGACGCCTCGTCCTGTCATCCCTACGCGGCGGAAGCGACAAGACCTGATAACGCACGCATGCCCCCTGGACCAACCACCCGGCGCCAACGCGGCGCGCCCGTGTCACCGTCAGAACGTGTGAAACTCCTCGAAGGGAGGCTCGAACGACGGGTCAGGCAAGCGAAAAGCCGTGCAGCGAGTGGCTGGTTCGGCCTGAGGACCGGCGGAAACCGTCGTCGGAGCTTCGCCGGGGAAGGCATCGGGAAGCACCGTCCATTCCAGGTTCCTCTCGAAGTAGCGCGCGGCAGTTCGCACAGACGGAGCCCAGGCGTCATCGACGACGATCAGCCCGCCGGGGCGGACGACCTTGCGCAGGAAGTAGAGATCGACGAAAACTTCATGGAACCGGTGACTGCCGTCCACGAACGCCGCGTCGGCGGCGAGACCCTCCGTGAGGAGTTGAGGAAGCGCGATCGACGACGGAACGAGCATGAGCGACGCGATTGAGTCCAGCCCCGCGGAGCGCAGCAGGTCCCAGCCGGCATTGGACCAGTCACGTTCTTGAAACGGGTCGATGATGACGTGCCGAGCGCGCGGCGGGTTCACCGTGATCAGCGCCTCACCGATCGCGAGCGCGGAACTGGCATAGGCGAGACCGACCGTTCCCCAGCGCATTTCGAGGTCGTCCGGCTTCGGTGACGTCAGGCGCGACAGCAGCAGTACCGGCGCGGCGACCTCGCACCCCACAGACCTCCCCGGCCACGCCCGCGTAGCAGCGCCAAGGACGCGTGTCGTTGAGCAGTCGAAGTCACCGCGCCGCAGGTGCCCGCAAGGGCCACCGTGGCTCGCCTCCCGCACCGCCCTGCTCTGCCCCAGCCAGATCGGCTCTAGGATCACACAGAGCACGCCAAGCGCAGCTGAAGGGGAGCAGCATGATTTCCGAGCCGGAGATGGCAGGGGAGATCGGCGCGGTTGAAACGCCCGAGATAGTCAGCGACCTCGACCGAAGCCCTACCAGCCCACCTGGGTCGCGAAGCCCCTGGCTGTGGGCGCTGGGGGGAATGGTGGCAGCGTCGGCCTTCTGGGCGGCAGCGGTGTTCCACTTCGGGCTGGGCAGTCCGAGGCCGGACGCACGGGGGTACCACCTCGACCACGACCCTTGCCCGTCCGTGCAGCTGGCGTCGATCGAGTCAGCCATCGCACCAAGAGACTCCGCCAGCCTGACCGATTCGGGACTGCTCAAGGATCCCGCCCTCGACCAGGTCCAGTGCTTCGTCTCTCTTCAGCCCGAAACCAATGCCAAGCAGTCCAAGCCAGGCTGGTTCCTCTACTACACCGTCGGCATCACGGTGGAACAGCACAAGAAGGCTGATCCCAGGGCCGAGTTCGAGGCGCGGCGACGGGTCACCGATCTCGGGGTCGTTCCCGAAGACAGTGTCAAGGCCGTCATGCACCTCGGCGACAAGGCCTACTTGGTCACCCGGTCTCTCGGCGACACCGAGTTGCGGGTCGTGGACGGCGGAACGGTCCTCTCCCTCAGTCTCTCCGCCGTTCCCCACTACGAAGGCGACGGCACGGGCGACCAGATCGGTGACGGACCGGACACCCCTGATCTGTCCTCGTACCAGCCGGCCATGATCAACGACATGCGTGACCTCATGGCCAGCCTCAAGCGATAAGAGCTCCCACCAGAAACTGTCGATGCTGCGACTGTCGGCCCGATTGCTTCTTGATCTTGTCGTAGGGAAGCGGGAGTCACGGCGTGTTCGTCTCGGACGAACTGCAGTCGCTCATCGAGCCGTTGTCACCCGGGCCGTGCGAGGCCGCATTGTCAGCACCACCGTCTATCTTCGCCGCATGAAACAGACAGATCCTGCTGACTTCCGTCGTGAATGGGCCCGACTCGAGTCGTGGCTTGAGGCGCACTCGCCCGCCGACCTGGAGACATTGCGCGGGCCTGCCGACAGCGGACAGCTCGCCGAGCTTGAAGCACGACTGGGATTCCCACTGCACCCGGAGCTGAGGACGCTGTTGGAGCTGCACGACGGAGTCGCTGCTCCCTCAGCCTTCCCCGGGATGAGTGCAGCAGCTCTGCATGCCGGGGCCTTCCTTCCGTTGGGCCATCGGATGAGCGGTGTGGACGACATCCTCGAGGAATACGACATACTCGTGGACGTCGGCGAGGACAACATCGACGCCGACCTCTGGGATGAAGAAGCCCTGGCGGTGAATCTGCATCGATGCGTGCCTTTCGCGCTGCCCAACGATGGTGGTGTCGCCTTCGTCGATCACCGACCCGGCCCTACGTACGGCCACGTCTACGAGATGGGCATCGGATCGGGAGATCTGGAGGGGACGCTCTGGGCGGCCAGCCTCACTGAGTTCTTCCGCGCGTTGGCCGATGCTCTGGAAACGAGCACTCCTTTCCTGAATCACTGGCCTACACCCTACGAAGACAGGTCGGGCCACCGTTGCCTCGATTGGGGAATCCGGCCCTGAGCGTGAAGTCGGGGCGTTGGCCGGACAGTTGGCTGTCGGCGGCGATAGCCCTTGGCGTGTGAGGTACGCGCAGGGCGGCGGGCTGACCGACGCCGAGAGGGCCGGGCGGAAGCGGATCCGGCTGCAGACCCCAACGCCTTCGAACCTGGCCTCACCCGGACCGGCCGCCAAGGCACCCCGTACAGCGAAGACCCCTCAGGCGCCCGTGAGTCGCTTTGCGCTGGAGGAGAATATCGTCATGCCACCTGCCTCTCCCGCGTCGCAGTTCGTGGCTGGGGCCGCCAGGGCCCGGCTGCGCCCCCTTGGACTTCGCCGGCGCAGCCAGTCCCGCCTCTGGCTGGACGACCATGGTTGGTGGCTGGGGCTCGTCGAGTTTCCTTCGCCCAGCTGGAGCCAGGGCAGTGGACTGCACGTCGGAGCGATGTGGCTGTGGCAGGACGTTGATCACTTCGCATTCCACCTCAGTGAGCGGCTGAGTGGCGCCGAGGGCTACCGCAGTGATGAGCAGTTCGCGCCGGTCGCACAGGATCTCGCACTTCGCGCAGAGACTCAGGTACAGAAGCTCCGGCACCAGTTCCCCGATGTTCAGTCGGTGGCGAGGTACTTGGCTGCCCAACCGGTGAGGCGCGGGTGGTTCTGGGAGCCGTGGCACGCCGGGGTCGCGGCAGCGCTCGCCGGTGACGTTGCCGTGGCGCAGGAGCGATTCGCCACGGTGCTCGAGGAGGAGCCCGTCGCCCCTTGGATGGACAGTGCTCAGCAGACCGTGCGGGAACTGAGGGGCATGGCGCGCGACAGGAGCGCCATCAGGGCCTGGGCGCTGAGCAGCATCGCCTCGTGCCGAGAAAGGCTGCGCCTCACCGGCTCCGACAAAGAGCTGTTGATCACGTGACGGCTGATCCCCGGGAGGATCGGGCTCGGTGGCCGGTGGAGGCCGGCGCCGCCGCGGGGCGGAGACTGCACAGCCAGAACAGCGCCTCTTCACCCGGTGCGGCCCGCCCAGGGCCGCCACCAGGTCGCCGTCGGCATCGCGTCCTGGCCTCGGCGGCCCTGTGCAGCCTGGCGCTGCGCCCCCCTGCCTCTCTCCCCAACTGCCTTTGTCCACGGTGACGTGCCCAACCAGCCACCCCCTGAGACGGCGGTCCGCCCGGAGATCACCAGTACGGTTCACACGTCGCGGCGCCGCACGACGACCACCGCGAGCAGGACCGCGACAAGCGGCCAGAGCGCGTACACGATCCAGGAGCCGGCGACCGTGGCGGTGTAGCCGAGGGAATGGGGATCCGGCGGCCAGTTCTGGACCAGGCGCTTCCAGGCGCTGGCGACCATCGCATGGTTGACGTCGGCGGACCAGCGCTTGTCCTGGGAGAAGATGGTGGGCAGCATCACCAGTGCGAAGACGCTGGTGACCATGGTCGCGGCACTGTGACGGATCAGGACACCGAGGCCCACGCCGACCAGTGCGCAGACCGGGGCCAGCAGCGCGGATGCCACCAGAGCCCGGAACACTCCGGGGTGGGTGATGGGTACCCCTATGTGCCGTCCGTTCAGGATGGCCTGGGAGACCAGGAAGGATCCGGTGGAGGTGACCGTGCCGACGGCGGCCCACACGCCGGCGGTGACGACCGCTTTGGCCAACAGCACTGAACTGCGGGCAGGTACGGCCACGGTGGTGGTGCGGATCAGGCCGCTGCTGTATTCGCTGGTGACGGTGATGGCGCCGAGGCTGCCGGCGATGAGCATCAGCGTCATGTAGCCGGCAGGCGGATAGGCGTCGAAGGGCAGGAAGCCGGGAGGCTGCCGGGTGCTCGCGCCGCGGCCCTGGAAGTTCTTGTAGTCCGCCAGGGCTGCCACGGCTGCGGACCCGATGACGAACAGGCTGGTGAGGGCGATCGTCCACGGAGTGGAGCGAAGGGACCTCATCTTGATCCACTCGCCGGCCAGGACGTCGCGGAAGCGGGCCGGCGGCTCGGTGACGGGCGCGTGCGAGGTGGTCGAGGGTAGGGAGGTGATCGTAGTCATCGAGGGTGTCCTGCCAGGTATTCAACGCTGTCGGCGGTGAGTTGCATGAACGCTTCCTCCAGTGAGGCGGTACGGGTGGTCAGCTCGTTCAGCACGATCTGGTTCTCGAAAGCAAGCGCGCCGATCCGCTCCGCGGGCAGCCCGGTCACGGCGAGCTTCGCGGTGCCGGTCGAGTCCTGTACCTCGACCGCTGCGCCTGCGGCGGTCAGCACCGCTGCCAGCGCGGCAGCCTGCGGGCTGCCGACCACGACACTGCGGCAACCGCTACGGGCCGCGAAGTCCCCTACAGACTCTGCCGCGATGAGCCTGCCCCGGCCGATGACGACGAGCTGGTCGGCGGTGTTCTCCATCTCAGACATCAGATGGCTGGAGAGGAAGACAGTGCGCCCCTCGGCGGCCAGCCGCCGGAACAGGCGGCGCACCCAGAAAACTCCCTCCGGATCCATGCCGTTGATCGGCTCATCGAACATCAGCACGGGCGGATCGCCGAGCAGCCCGGTGGCGATGCCGAGCCGCTGCTTCATGCCGAGCGAGAACCCGCCGATGCGGCGGCTCGCCACCTCGGCGAGCCCTACCTCCTGAAGGACCTCGTCGACCCGGCGCAGCGGGATGCCGTTGCTGCGTGCCAGGGCTGACAGGTGAGCGGTGGCGCTGCGGCCGCCGTGGACCTGGGTGGCGTCCAGGAGAGCGCCGACGTGCCGCAGTCCACGGGGGTGGGTGCCGAAGGGCACGCCGCTGACGGTGGCGGCACCGGACGTGGGTGCGTCCAGGCCCAGGATCATCCGCAGAGTGGTCGTCTTGCCGGCTCCGTTGGGGCCCAGGAATCCAGTGACTTGACCCGGCCGCACCGTGAAGGACAGCTGATCGACGGCGGTCTTGCTGCCGTAGCGCTTGGTGAGTTCGTTGACTTCGATCACACGGTCAAGCCTGTCGGGAAGTCCCCGACCGGGCATGGGACCATGGGCGGCAATCGCACCGCCGGGTTAGCCCGCGGGCGTACGTCCCGGGGCCGATGCCGCGCGGGTAGCGGCTGGTTAGTCTCACGCCATGGACGACTCAATGACCTCTCCGTCGCCTGCCGGCGTTCCGCATTGCAATCCTCCTCGGGAACAGGCACACCGACGGTGACCAGGACGAAGGTCATGGCCTGGGTCGGGGGTTTCCTGTACCTCTTCCTCCTGCTTCTGCTGCTTGGGGGCGCGCCGCGGGCTTCGGGCACGGTGCACGCGGTGGGGTCGCTGCTGGCCGCGAGCCTGCTCGTCGGTGTGCTGCGACGGATGCCGCTGCTGGCTCTGGGCATGACGCTCTTCGGCGCCATCGCCGTGGTGGCGGTGTTCCCGCCCCGCCACGTGCATACGAGCCCGGCGGTGTCGTATCAGGGCGAGTTCCTGTCGCTTCTGGCAGTGGACCTTGTCCTGGGCTTCATCGTCGCCACTCGCACGCGGCGAGCTTCGATCGTCGCCGTCGCCGTGTCTTTCACCGTGCAACTCCTGCTGATCGGCGGCTTCGCGCACGGGGACAACCTGACGGTGAACGGCGTGATCGCCCTCCTCGCGATGGCCGCATCGTGCATGGTCGGCCTACTCAGCCGCGAGCGTCGCGAGCACGCGGTGGCTCTGCGCGCGCAGGAGGTATCGGAGGCCGTGACCGCCGAACGGCTCCGGATCGCAAGGGAGTTGCACGACATGATCGCCCACAGCATCGGCATTATTGCCATCCAAGCCGGGGTGGGCAGCCGGGTCATCCAGACACAGCCTGCGGAGGCCCGCGAAGCCCTGCGAGCCATCGAGGCCACGAGCAGAGAGACCCTGTCGGGCCTACGCCGCACGTTGGTGGCGCTACGTCAGGCCGACCCGGAGGCCGCGGCATCGGTGCAGACTCTCGCGCCCTCGCCGGGACTGGCGGACATCGAGCGGCTCACGGCGGCGACCGCGGATGCGGGGGTACGCGTCGACGTGCACCTCAGCGGGGAGCAGCGGCCGTTGCCGGCCGACATCGACCTGTCCGCCTACCGTATCGTGCAGGAGGCGCTCACCAACGTGGTCCGTCACGCGGGGACGGGGCATTGCCGGGTGGCCATCGACTACGGGGACGAGGAGCTGTCCGTGGAGGTCGTCGACGACGGGCGCGGCGCCAAGAACGGCTCGGCCCATGGCTTCGGTCTCGTGGGCATGCGGGAACGGGTGGGCCTGCTGCACGGCCAACTTATCGCCGGACCGCGTCCCGAGGGCGGCTTCCGGGTGGCGGCGACACTGCCACTGTCCCAACCCGTCGCAGTTCCGGCGGAGGCCCGATGACGGTCCGCATCATCCTCGCCGACGACCAGCCATTGGTGCGGTCCGGTCTGCGCGTGCTCATGGCCGACTGTCCCGACCTCGAGGTCGTCGGAGAGGCCGCCACGGGCGCCGAGGCGGTCCAACTGGTCAGCGACATCAGCCCCGACGTGGCGGTGATGGACATCAGGATGCCCGGCATGGACGGGATCGAGGCCACGCGCCGGATCACCGCCGGCCCGGCAAAGACCCGCGTCCTCATGCTGACCACCTTCGACGAGGACGACCACGTCTACGGTGCGCTCCGGGCCGGCGCGAGCGGCTTCGTGGTCAAGGACATGGCGCTGGACGACATCCTCGCCGCGATCCGCGTGGTCGCCGCCGGCGACGCACTGATCGCGCCAAGTGTGACGCGCCGTCTGATCGCGGATTTCGCCAGACGCCCTGCCGATCCCCCAGAGCGCACTCCACGACCGGTCGAGGGCCTCACCGAGCGGGAACGGGAAGTGCTGACCTTGGTCGGACACGGCCGGTCGAACAGCGAGATCGCGGAGGATCTCTTCATCTCGGTGGCCACCGCCAAGTCGCACGTGTCACGCCTGTTCACCAAACTGGGCGCCCGGGACCGGGTTCAGCTCGTGATCACCGCCTATGACATGGGGCTGGTACGACCGCCGCGCTGAGCACGTTCGCGGGCTCAACACGGCTTTGGGAGCACCATGTTCGCCCTGCACCAGCGGACGGCGGCGCTTCAGCTGTGCGGAGTATCGGCACTGGCTTTCGCAGTAGAGAGCAGGTGCCGGGCGTCTCAGTAGAGGCCCCGAACTGGCAACTGACCGCCGGTGAGCCGAAGGGCTCCTTCCCATGACTCAGGGGAGTTGGTGGTGTTGCCGGCTGTCGTTCAGGCCGGGGTGAGGTCGCGAGCGGAAGGTGCGGCGGTAGCTGTCGGGAGGCACGCCGACCGTGCGGTTGAAGTGCCGGCGCAGGGTTGTGGCGGTGCCGAAGCCGGTGGCTGCCGCGATGGTGTCGACGGTGTCGTCGGTGGTCTCCAACAGCTCCTGGGCATAGCGGATCCGCTGAGTGAGCAGCCATTGCAGCGGGGTGGTACCGGTCACCGACCTGAAATGGCGGCCGAGGTTGCGTGAACTCATGCGTGCCTGGCGGGCCAGATCCTCCACGGTCAGCGGCTGGTCCAGCCGTTCGATCGCCCAAGGGAACAGTTCGGCGAGCGGGTGGTTGTCCGGGGCGGGCGCCGGGGCGGTGACGAACTGGGCCTGGCCGCCGTCCCGGTGTGGTGGCACGACCAGGCGGCGGGCGACGGCGTTGGTGATCGACGAGCCGTGGTCGAGGCGCACGAGGTGCAGACACAGGTCCATGGCGGCGGCTTTGCCGGCGGAGGTGAGCACACTGCCGTTGTCCACGTAGAGGACGTCCGGGTCCACCTTCACCTGGGGGTACCGGTCAGCCAGGGCTTGGGTGTGCGCCCAGTGCGTGGTCGCGCGCCGCCCGTCGAGCAGTCCTGCGGCGGCCAGCACGAACGCGCCCGTGCACAGGGATGCCACGCGTGCGCCTGCCTCGTGGGCCGCGCGCACCGCGTCGACCAGGTCGGCGGGTGGGGCCTCGTCGACGTCGGCCCAGCCCGGCACGATCACGGTGTCGGCGTTCGAGAGCTGCTCGAACCCGTGATCGGGCTCCAGCCGGAACCAGCCGGCCCGCACGGCGCCCCGGCCGCAGACGTGCAGGTCGTACCAGGGGTCTGCCACCCCGATCGGGGCGGCGCTGAAGACCTCGTAGGCGATCGACAGTTCGAAGTGCAGCATTCCGTCGGTGACGGCCAGCGCGACTGTGGTCACGTCCGGAATTGTACGGGCCATGGCGTTCCGGACACTCGTGTAAGGCACCCACCCTCGACAGGATGTCCACAACGGATCGCAAGAGATCATTTCGAGTGCGGGGGAACCCATGGCATCAGGGCTCAAGGTGGCTGTCTTCGGCGCGTACGGGCACACCGGGCGCTTTGTTGTGGCAGAGCTGCGGGATCGCGGGTTCGTCCCGACCCTCTCCGGGCGCGACGCCGGCAAACTCAACGCGCTGGCGGCATCCGAAGCCGGACTCGACGCCCGCCCGGCATCGGTCGACGACCCGGCCTCGCTCGATCGCGCACTGGCCGGTGCGGCCGCCGTGATCAACTGTGCCGGGCCCTTCGCCACGACGGCCGCCCCCGTGATCGAGGCGGCGTTGCGCGCCGGGATCCCGTATGTGGATGTGGCGGCGGAGATCGAGGCCAATGTCGATACGTTCGCGCACTTCACGGAGCGGGCCCGCGCGGCAGGGTCGGTGATCGTCCCGGCCATGGCCTTCTACGGCGGCCTCGGCGATCTGCTGACCACCGCCGCGATGGGCGACTGGACGGCGGCCGACGAGGCGCACATCGCGTACGGGCTCAGCAGTTGGCACCCCACTGCCGGGACGCGTGCAGCGGGCGCCGTCTCCCGGCAGCGGCGACACGGTCGGCGCGTCCGTTACACGAACGGGCAGCTCGAGTACCGCCATGACGATCCGCCGACTCTCAAGTGGCCCTTTCCCGAGCCGATGGGCCCTCGGTCCGTCATCGGGGAGTTCACGATGGCCGACGTCGTCACCGTACCCAGCCATCTGTCCATCCCCGAGGTGCGCAATTACATGACGATCGAGGCGGCCAAGGACGTGACGGCCCCGAACGCACCCCTGCCGGCCGCGGCCGACGAGCGTGGGCGGTCCGCGCAGACCTTCATCGTCGACGTCGTCGTGCGCCGTGGCGGCAGCGAACAGCGGGCTGTGGCGAGGGGCCAGGACATCTACGCCGTCACCGCGCCGCTCGTCGTGGAAGCGGTAGACCGCATCCTCAAGGGACCGACCAGAACGGTCGGTGTCGCGTCCGCCGGCGCGATCTTCGACGCACCCGACTTCCTCCGTGCGCTGTCCTCGCACATTTCCCTGGAACTGTGTCCGTAGCGGCAGGCCGCTCACGCCGTGCGCCGGGCTGTTGTAGTTGGGCCCGCTCCGGCGGGGCGGCGGTGACCCGACATGGGTTGTCGACGCGAACGGTGTTCGAGTGCCGGTAGCCACCCCGCGTCCCTGGGCCACGTCTCCCCCATCGGCTCCGCGGTTCCCTTGACGGCCTGGAGTCCTGCGGCCCGTTACCCATACCGGTCGGCCCAGCGCTGCCTGCCGCGCTGTTGGACTCGCGGTCTGTACGGGCATCGCGGCTGCGCACCGCCGCATACATGCTGTCGTTGCTGGTCACGCTTCCACTGTGCCGCGGCCCGTCTCGGGTGCTGGCGGGAAACGGACATCGCATGCCTGCGGCCAGGCATGTCAGCTGTGACGGGTTAGTCGTGTCTGCGTCCGCTGGGCGACGCGAACGCGGCCGACGACGACGCAGGCGAAGTCTGAAGGAGCGGGAGGGAGAGGGCAGCCAATGCCTATTCTCCCCCCTCTCAACGTCACGTCGTGACGCTCGCGTTGTGTCGTGAAGCGTCTTCCTCAGGTTGCCGCTTCAGGGCTCCTCGCCCGCCCGGACGGTCCATCTCGCCCCATTCCGGCCGCAGTCCAGTCAGGTTCGTGGTGAGGAAGTATGCGGCCCCGCATACGAGCAGCACTGGCACAAGTCCGACAGGGGCCACCGCCGCCCCAGCGATGAGTCCACCGAGAGGAATGCCGGCCCAGGCCAGTGAGTCACCGAGCGCGTTGACGCGGCCCAGCATCCGGCGCGGCACCCGTTCGAAGAGGATGGCTCCCAGCACCGGGTTGAGGAAGCCCGCACCGAACCCACTGACCGCGAAGACGGCCAGTACCGCCCCCAACGGGGCATCGGAGGCGAGGATCAGGAATCTCGGTGCCCCGGCCAACAGGAATCCGGCGAAGAACACCACTCTGCGCGGCAGTCGGTGCGCCGCCACCGCAGCGATGAGGCTCCCGGCAACGGCCGCGGCACCCATCGCGCTGCCCATCACTCCGATCGTAGTCGGCCCGTTGCCCGACTCTCTGGCCCAGACGGGCATGAGCACCGTGCCGAACGCTGCGTCCAGCAGGTTGGTGATCCCCACCATGACGATGACGGTGAGCAGCAACGGCTCGCCCCGCAGGAAGGTGAAGCCCTCGCCGAATCGCCGCCAGTAGCCTGGTTCCGTCTCCCCGGCCTGCGATGAGGCTTCCTCGGCCGCGTGCCCCATGCCGCGAGGCAGTGCCAGTCCGATGATCACCGATCCGAGAGCAAAGCAGCCTGCATTCATGACAAGCTCCGTCAAGGGGCCGACCAGCCCCACCAGAGCGCCGCCGGCCGCCGGGCCGATGGTGGACGCGAGCCGTTCGGTCACGCCGGTCAGACCGGTGGCCCGCTCCAGCAGTACCCCACTGCGATCGGCCGCTTCCGGGACCATGACCCCCTTGGCCAGATCGCCGGGTCCGCGGACTGCGCCGATCACCGCGACCAGGGCCAGCAGGAGCGGAAAGGACAATAGGTGCAGGGCGTGGCACAGGGGCACCGCAGCGGCGGCGATTGCGCTGGCCAGATCCGTGGTCCAGGAAACGGCCCGCGGGCCGATCCGGTCCACCAAGGGGCCGGTGAACGCCTTGACCACCACGTACGGAGCCATCTCGCAGAAGGCGACCAGCCCGGTCTGGGTGGCGCTTCCAGTGGTGACGAGTACGAACCAGGGCAGTGCCACTGCCGACACCCGAGTGCCTGTCAGTGACACGGCCATGGCCGCCAGGACCCCGGCCAGTGGCCGTAGGGACCGCCTGCCGGATATGCCGTCGGCCCCTGCGTCCGCCGCCGTCACGATGCCACCGTCCCTGTGGCCGGCTCGGAATTGGGCTGCGCATCCGACGTGGCGGGCGTATCCAGCTCAGGCAGGAGATGAGTGATCACAGCGACCCGCTCGGCTCCCTCCGGGGCACTCGCCGCCGCCTCCGGCGTATCTCTTCGGTAACGGGCCAGGACGGCCCTCAACTCCTGGCGCAGGCTGATGGCCTCTTCCGGTGTGAGCCGCAGGGCCCAGTCACTCATGTCGAAGGCGTCCCGCCACGTACGGGACATCGTCTGCAGTTCGTTCAACGCCTGCTGAGCGCGCATGGTGTAGGTGGCGGCGACGGACTGCAGGTAGGCCTGCGTGGCCTCAGGCTCTCGATCGGCCAGGCCCCGGTCGTTCAGCTCCGTCATCTGATGGACCGAACGCCACCAGCGCTCTCGCGCGTTGCCGCGTTCCGCGTCCTCCTCGACGAAGCCGGCCGCGCCGAGCTGGCGCAGGTGATAGCTGGCCGTACCGGAATTCACGCCCAGCCGCTCCGCGAGGCGGGTAGCCGTCGACGGGCCGTACTTCCGCAGCAACCCGACCAACTGCACGCGCACCGGATGTGCAAGGGCACGCAGCCCCTTTGTCGACGGCGGCTGAATCGTGACCCTCTTTGGGCGGTTGAGTCCTGACCCAGTCTTCAGTTGGTCTTGTCAGTCGTTGCCGTTGCTGGTCGGGATGCGGCCGAGTTCCCGGCCGCGCATGCGGTAGGACTCGCCCTTGAGGGAGTAGACCTCGGCGTGGTGGACGAGGCGGTCGATCATCGCGGCGGCGACGGTCTCGTCGCCGAAGGTCTCTCCCCAGCGCCCGAAGGGCTTGTTCGATGTGACGATCACGCTGGCTCTCTCGTATCGGTTCGAGATGAGCTGGAAGAACAGGTTCGCGGCCTCGGCTTCGAAGGGGATATACCCCACTTCGTCGATCACGATCAGCGGATAGCGGCCGAGCTTGACCAGCTCGTCCTGGAGCCGGCCGTTCTGGTGGGCGGCGGCCAGGCGGTCGACCCACTGGGCGGCGGTGGCGAACGCGACCCGGTGGCCGGCCTGGCAGGCCCGGACGGCGAGGCCGGTGGCGACGTGCGTCTTGCCGGTGCCCGGCGGGCCGAGGAAAACGGCGTTCTCCTTGGCCGCTATGAAGTCCAGTGTTCCTAGATGGGCGAGGTGTTGGCGCGTCAGACCACGTAGATGGGTGAGGTCCAGCTCCTCGAGGGTCTTGATCGCGGGGAATCGGGCGGCGCGGATGCGTCCCTCGCCGCCGTGGCTGTCGCGGGCGGCGACCTCCCGCTGCAGGCAGGCCACCAGGTACTCGGTGTGGGTCCAGGACTCGGCCTGGGCGCGTTCGGCCAGGCGCTCGGCGGCGTCCAGCAGGGCCGGGGCCTTCATCGCGCGGGCGAGGAAGGCCAGGTCGGCGGCGGTCTGCCGGCCGGTGCGGGCCGCCCGACCGTCGGGTTTCGCCGCGCTGACGGCGCCAGTGATGGTGCGGGGCATCAGATGTCCTCCTTCCCTGCGCCGCCCTCGATGAGGGTGAACATGCGGTCGTAGGTGCCCAGCTCGCGCTGTTCGACCTCGATGCCGAGGCTGTCCGGGGCCAGGAGTGCGGCTCGGGCGGCGTGCGCGCGGACGTCCTGCTGCTGCCAGACCTCCTCGCGCAGGCGCCGGGCCGCACTCGCGTGCTCCGGGTCGGTGATCGACTGGTGTCTGGCCCAGCAGCGGGCATGGCGGGCCACCACGTCGTCGCCGCAGGTCACGGTGATCTCCTCGGTGTCGCTGCGGAC